>JBASOB010000358.1:0-3390 GCA_049657865.1 Mobilitalea sp. | reverse complement strand
GCTAAGGATCCACCTTTGTTCTTCTCGTATTCTATATTAAGAATCTCGTAAAAATATTTCCGGTTAAGGAGTCCTGTTAAATCATCGGTACGGGCTTCTAAATATACCTGTTCAAACAATTGAGAATTTTTAACAGCAATCGATCCAATTGAATTTACCGAATCAAGAAAACTGATTTCTTTATATGTATACTTTGACTTTTTTTCCTTTTCAGATAGTAATACAATTCCAATCATACCCCTATCATCTCTAAGCGGAACAAAACATTCAATATCCATATCCATTAATTGCTTTTTCTCATTTTCCCACATTGACTTATAAACAACGGTACTTTTAAAATCTTTCATTAAAAGGCACTCATTACTTTTATCTAACAAGTCTACTAAAGGATTGTCTTTTTTAATCGAAAACTTTTTAATATCAAGTGGATTTGAACTATGAACAATTTCATAACACGAAGTTTTTTTATCCAAGATACAGATAAATACCTTTTTTACAGGAATTACTTTTTGAACTACTTCTGCAAGTTTGTCAAGTATTTCATTGACATTCAGACTCTTGGAAATATTCAAGCTGAATTCTTTTAAGCTCTCCGACTGCATCTTTTCATCTTTAATAAATATCATATCAAGAAAATGTTTCATAATATAATAAATTAACGAGATAGAAAGAGCAAATATAAATGAAATTGTCATAATCGTAACATCCGATGAAACAGGGAAATTCTGATTGATGAATTTTTCAAGCGGGCTTATCAAGTAGAAAAATGAGCCAAAAGACAATGCTGCTGTAATTGCATAACAGGTTCCTCTTGATACCACCAATTTAAGTTGAAACAACTTTTTCTTATTCAAAGCATAAAACATGAAAAATGCATTCATTACTCCCGACAGAATATCGGTAGGAAAACCTTTAAATACTGGAATCATGATAGCAATATGACCAAGAAACAGAATTACGATTCCTATTAGGAGTGGTTTAAACTGTTCTTTCGCCTGTGTATTCTTCTTACTGTATTTTAACAATATATACAGCATATTAATTACAATAGCAGAACATATCGCAAACAAGAGAAAAGCCTGCCATCCATAATGGTATACAAAGATTGTTTTACCATTATCCGCAGCAATTACTTCGGGAGCCTTCTGAAAGAATCCAGTAAATATATTAATAATATTAACTGTAATGATAATCGGCAGCCAAAATCTTTTTGCCACTAAATTCTTGAGATCTGCAAATTCACACATAAACCTAAGAAATGCATAAGGCAACAAGGTCAGACCAAGAATAGAGATATCATACCATACTTTCGTGGATGGCCATATCTGCATTCTCATGCAAAAAGATCCACCGGTCCATAAGATCAGAACCACCAAGATAGTCAGAAATGCCTTAATGGTATTATTCTTTTTGGCTGCTATAAACGCTAGCAATAAAAAGGTATAACACAATAGCGCTATAATTGATATATAAGCGAAATCACCCATTATAAACCTTTGCCTCCTATCGTTTTGTAGTCTTTCTTGTCGAATTGCAGTAATTCCATTACCTCATAAGGTGATGGATTGATATGTCTTAATTTGCTATTCTGATGTGAGGAATAACCAGCAAACGTACCACATTTTAAAATTGTAACTTCTAGCGGATCCATTCCTAAAATGCGCTTCAAATCTTTATAATCATGGTCCACGTATTTGAAGTAGATCGTCAAGTGCTCTTTTAAAATCTCCCTGCTCATGGCCATATTTACGATAGAGTCTCTTTTCATCTCCACATAGATATGCATCAGAGGTCTGTTCTGTTTATTGTATTCTTTTACCGCAACCCAGTCTTCGATTGGAAGTCCGGATAAGTCTATCACATCCTGTATTGAATTCTCAGAAATTCTCGTAAAACCAGCAATGTCAATAATAGTAGGAATACGGTCTATATATTTGAATCTTGGAATTTTTGTTTTGTCCTCATTATTTTCAAGTCCAACGCATTGATAAACATCTCCAACCCTGTAACGTACAAAAGCTCCGCCTTTAAGAACAGAAATTACCAATTCATATTTTTCTCCAGGAACAACTTCGTTCATTAAATAGGTGTTCGGCTGATAAGTATCATCATCTAAGCTCCGATACATCTCTGTTTCAGGAATGAATTCATAAAAGCAGGTGTCCGGGAAAAAATACATTCCGTTTCGTGTCCAGGTCTCTGTTCCAATACAGGAAGGTTCGGTGCCTGCGAAAATCTCCATCGGGCGTATTCCCCATAATTCTTCCAGGTCATCCTTGTAACAGTTATTATCAGTTCCGGCACACATAAAACCTTTTAACTTGAACAAATCTTTTGGTTTTAAGTCTCTGCCCTCTTTTTTACAGCGATATTTCGCTATCATCAACTTGTAGATCATCTTTGGTGAGTAGTCAAAGATACTATTCTTCTTAGTTTTGCCATCGGAGGATTTTGATGATCCTTTTCCCATGGACGATAAGCTTAAACTAATAAAATATGCGACACTGCCAACACCAAAGAATAAATCAATTCCCTTTTTAAGTCCTAATTTAAATCCATATTTATTACGTTCACTAAATGTCATTTTAACTGCATCTTTTACTGATGGTAAGAATTCTATACTGATTTCTTCACCTAATGCCAAAGGCAAAAGTCCTGTTGCATAGGGTAAAGGAGCCAGTCCATAAAGAATCGTATCGGTTGCACGGACATTAAACTTTCCCTTTTCTGTACTTGTCGCAAGCATCAGACATGCAATTACATTGTTGCGGTAAGTATCCAGCATACTTTTCGTATAAGGTGCCAGCTTGATTGGATGTTTGCCGCCTTCCCAGGTAGTCTGGATCCATATAATCGGATCGTCCGGGAGCATGTCTCCTTTTTTCTGCAGTAATATATCAGCGTAATCAATATAGGATGTTAACGGCATCGTCTTTCGAAATTCATCAATTGTTTTCGGATGCTTTTCTTTCAACATTTTTCTTCCGAGTTCGCATTCACTCCATAGTAAAATTTGCTCTGACATCAATCGATACTGTATATTCATATAGGCATCTATCTCTAAATCCAAAAATCCGCAGTATTCCTGCCATAGCTTTTCATACTGATGTTTCTTTAACTTCTCCTCAAAATTCATTACATCGTACGCCCCTTCTTACTATAGCGTCTGCAAGCAACGCTTTATACTTTTTAAATTCGGAAATAAAAATGGTGTTTCTATTTTGTATTGATCATAATTCCCAAAAATCTTCATAAAAGTCCATCGGTCTTGAAAGATCACATAAAGCAGATTCAATAGACTGAAAATAATCGCAGCGCTAATTAGTAACGGCATCTTCAATGCTATTCCAAAGAATAGATAAAATCCCGTAAACCAAAGCACTCCTGGAT
>JBASOB010000357.1:0-1936 GCA_049657865.1 Mobilitalea sp. | reverse complement strand
CCTCTACCGCAATATTTGACTATGTTTTAATCCTGAATGTCCCGAAGTATAATTGTAATTTGTTATAATATAATAATAAGTAATACTTGATATTTCAACAATATCACATAATTTACATTTAGAAAAGGAGTTTATTCTATGGGGCACAAATTAGCAATCATCGGCTATGGTGGTATGGGAAGTTGGCATTATAAGAGTGTGACAGATTTAATTGACAAAACACTTGTAAAAGGAATCTATGATATACGCAGTGAAGCTTGTGCAAAAGCGAAAGACATGGGGTTATATATCTATCATGATATCGATGAGATTCTAAAGGATACCGATATTGATCTCGTGACCATTGCGGTTCCGAATAATTTTCACAAGGATTATGCAATTCAGTGTTTGCGTGGTGGTAAGAATGTAGTATGTGAAAAACCGGTTACCATGAATGCCGATGAATTAAAGGAAATCATAGCAGTGGCAAAGGAAACTGGCAAACTCTTCTCGATTCACCAAAACCGGAGATGGGATAAGGATTATAAAATCATAAAACAGCTATATCATGATGGGACAATTGGAAAGCCATATTTTATTGAAAGTCGCGTTCAAGGCTCAGGACAGATGCTACATGGATGGCGCGGTTATCAGATAAACGGTGGTGGTATGGTGTATGATTGGGGAATTCATCTATTTGATCAACTCCTAAATCTGATTGAAAGCCCAATTATATCGGTCACTCCTCACCTGGTTCAGTTATTTAACCAGGAGGTTGATGATAATTTCAAGGTATTCTTGACCTTTGAAAATGGTATCTCTGCCTTGGTCGAAGTATCCACAAATTGCTTTATCAATCAGCCAAGATGGCATATGTGCGGCAGTGAAGGAACTGTAGTTATCCGTGATTGGGAATGCAATGGTGAAATTGCCAAGCTTGCAAATAAAGAAGTTCTAAAGTGGGAAGATGACATTGTCTACACGGCGGCAGGTCCCACAAGAACTATGGCGCCAAGACCGGATTATACGAAGGAAATCACTCCTCTTCCGCAAGTTGAAACTTCCTGGACGGATTACTATAATAACATCTTTGACGTGCTCGATCATCATGCCGAGTTAATCGTAAAACCAGAGCAGGCTTTACGTTTCATGACTCTAATTGACTTGATTTTCTTGGCAGCCAAGGAGGGAAAACCTGTTTCTTGCCATATATAAAATTAGGTTCTGTCATAATATATTATTATGAAAATATTTGAATTATATGCGCTGCAATTTCTCTGTGTTTTAAAAATAGTTAATAGATATAAAAATGATGAAACCTGTAACAATTTGATTATCATTAGAAAGGTAAATAGAAGGATATCTTTACAAACATCTTCTATAAGGTAAGTAAATGGGTACTGAGAAAAAGGTTTTAATACTGCAGGGTGGTTGGGATGGACACGAACCAAAGCTTGTCTCAAAACGGTTTTCCACTTTACTTGAAAAACACGGATATACCTGCACTATCTCTGATACATTGGAGGTTCTAAATGATGCAGCTATGCTTATGGATTTGGAATTAATTGTAGCTTGCTGGACCATGGATAAGATTAATAATGATTATGTTAATAACCTATCCAAAGCAGTAGCTTCGGGTGTCGGCTTAGCTGGATGCCATGGTGGAATGTGCGATTCGTTTCGCGATAACACGGAATGGCAGTTCATAACCGGTGGTCAATGGATCAGTCATCCCGGTGGCGATGGAATCGAATACACGGTTAATATTAATAAGGGTTCCAGCCCGATTACCGAGGGACTGGAGGATTTCAAAGTATGTAGTGAACATTATTATTTACATATTGACCCCGCTATAGAGATCTTGGCAACTACAAAGTTCCCACTGGTAAACTATTATCATATCTCCAACAAGCCAGTAGCTATGCCAGTTGCCTGGACGAAATTCTGGGGTAATGGC
>JBASOB010000356.1:0-3169 GCA_049657865.1 Mobilitalea sp. | reverse complement strand
ACATATCAGCATCGCCGGATAAACCGTCATTAAGTGATCCTACGATAGCCATTGCACCAACGCAAAATAGTAAGGAGCTATTGACAAAACCTTCTACAAAATTGGCACCTTTCTCCCCTTTCACTTTCAGAGTATTTTTAATAATTTCTCCCAAATGATCCAATCGGGCTTCAATATCAATCAACTCGCCTAATATCCCACCTAATGCCAAGGATACTATCATTAACATCACATTTGTTGTCTTAAGTTCACCTTCTGAGACAGCTAATAATCCCTGAAGGGCACCGCTGACACCAATAAAAAGGACAGCAAGTCCAAGTGCGCTCATAATAATATCCTGAAATCTCTTTTTCAATCCACCTTTCACTAAAATACCTACAGTTGATCCAAATACAATTGCAGCTATATTAACGATAGTTCCTAATCCAACCATTCTGCTACTCCAGTCTTATATTAATGTAATAGTGATTCAACTTATCTATACGATACCGGATAAATCTCTTATTACTTCTCCTGCTATGACGAGTCCTGCTGCCGGTGGAACAAAGGAAATGCTTCCCGGTGTCTGACGTTTCGGAGAACCTTTTCTCTCTACAGCCTGTCCAGTCCGTGGATCTAATTCCGGTGTATCTAATACCCTCTCAGCCTGAATGGCTATCTCATCATCCTCTGACATTTCTATGTTATCAGGCAAAGGATGAAGTGGTAATTCCTGTGAATAAAGAACCTTTAATTTCTTTACTCCACGCGCTTTCAATTCTTTTCTCATCACTTTGGCCAGGGGACAGACTGAGGTTTTATAGATATCCGCAATTTCAAATCTAGTAGGATCAAGCTTATTACCAGCACCCATACAGCTGATGATAGGAGTCTGTTTCTCCTGTGAACGAAGAATCAGTTCAATCTTAGCAGATACCGTATCAATTGCATCAACCACATAATCATACTCTGAAAAATCGAATTGATCTGCTGTCTCAGCAGAGAAGAAGCATTGGTATGTTTTTACTATCGCTTCTGGATTAATCGAAAGAATTCGTTCTTTCATAACATCTACTTTATATCGGCCTATTGTGTCCATCGTCGCAATGATTTGCCGATTCAGATTACTCAGACATACTTTATCATCATCTATTAAATCTATACTGCCAACTCCGCTTCTTGCAAGTGCTTCCACGACGTAGCCGCCTACTCCACCTATTCCGAAGATAGCAACTCTAGCATTTTGAAGCTTCTCCATCGCCGTATGTCCAAGCAATCGCTCTGTTCTTGAAAATTGATTTGGCATAAATCACCCTTTCCTTTCCTGTCAATACGATAATTGTAAAAATATTAGTATTATATTAATTCTTATCTTTCTGACTGTCAATCGAATATGATAGATTTCATGATCTATATAAAATAAAAAGCTGTCTTACTCGCCCTCTATTGCTCAGAGTTCTGTAAGTCAGCTTTTCATTTAGTACTTAGATTTCGTTAAACATATCTTTGCTTACTCCACATACGGGGCAAACCCAATCTTCAGGAATATCCTCCCATTTTGTACCAGGAGCGATGCCACCATCTGCATCTCCTAATTCCTCTTCATAAATATAACCGCAAGCACTACATTCAAATTTTCTCATAATTGTAACCTCCATTTCTCTAATAGTTCAATAACGTCGTTACATTATCATTTATACCATATTCTAGGATAAATCTCAATAAATAAAACAAAATATTCCATTACAAAGTAATAATTGTATGTTATAATAAATCTGTAAAAAGGGTTTACTGTCAGGAAAATCATCTGAATATTATCAGATTTGACAGTTTCTATAAGAATGGAGGTATTTATTTATGAATGCAACTATAGATCGTGAAGGTTGTATCGGTTGTGGGCTTTGTGCAGAGACTGCTCCTGCTGTTTTTCGAATGACTGATGGCGGATATGCTGAAGTCTATACCGACCCGGTTCCTGCTGATGCCGAAAGTTCAGTGGATGACGCTATCGAAAACTGTCCTGTATCAGTTATTTCAGCTGAATAGGATTTCATACTACAATTTATTACGAAGGGAGATTTTACATGTTAAATTCAGAAGTTTCAAGATTACTTAACGAACAGATTAACAAAGAATTCTACTCCGCCTATCTCTATATGGATATGGCTGATTATTATGCAGATCAAAATTTAAGCGGCTTTGAACATTGGTTTTTTGTCCAATTACAAGAGGAACGTGATCATGCATTGTTGTTCCGTCAATATTTAATTAACAATTCGGAGCCTATCACACTTGGTGCGATTGCTGCACCTGATAAAGTTTATAAAAATTTCAAAGATCCTTTGGTTTATGCTTTAGAACACGAGCAATATGTCACCGCTTCTATTAATACAATCTATGAAGCCGCATATAAATGTAAAGATTTCCGTACCATGCAGTTCTTAGACTGGTTTGTTAAAGAACAAGGGGAAGAAGAAATGAATGCCGACAATAATATCAAGAAATATGATTTATTTGCTGGCGATCCTAAGGGATTATATATGCTAGATAATGAATTGAAGACGAGGCTGTATGCAGCACCGTCATTGGTAATATAATATCCGTGAATTTAAGTGGATTGGGAAAGCCAATCAAAAAAATTAAGTTCATATCAATCTATTTTATTTAAATATTAAAGAGAAGGTAAGGACATCAGTTTAAATTAAACTGATATTCTTACCTTCTCTTTTTATATTATCATTTTCGTCACATTGCTACTAATACGTTATTATTTGGTTTCAATGATATATTGGTTTAATACATTTTCTAGCATTTCCTGACGACCGGAGGTGTTCGGGGTTGCGCCATTTTTGAGAGCATAGGCTTCTAATTCTTTGAAGCCAACTTTGCCACTAATAATATCTTTACCAAGACCTTCTTGGTAGCTTGCATAACGGTCTGCTTTGAAGTTCTCAAATACACCATCTTCAATTAATTTAGCTGCAACTTTGAGTCCTCTTGCGAAAGTATCCATACCTGCAATGTAGGAATAGAATAAATCATCATCCTGGAAGGAAGCACGACGTACTTTTGCATCAAAGTTCAAGCCGCCTTTTGTTAATCCGCCATCTAACATGATTTCATACATTGCTAATGTTGCATCATAAAGATTGGTAGGGAATTGATCGGTATCCCATCCAAGCATCGGATC
>JBASOB010000355.1:0-4133 GCA_049657865.1 Mobilitalea sp. | reverse complement strand
CCCGTTACCTGTGCTCCAATAAATTCATTAAAACTTAGTGCCGGAATTCCACCCTCATAGATAGATTCTCTATAAAGATCCGTTGTTGCTTCCCATGGTGCGATACAGGTTAAATGAGGTGGCTGATATGCTGCAATTCTCCATTGATGCATAGCCACTCCTGAATTACCTGACATTCCAACTTTACCATTACACCAATCTTGTTCTGCTATCCATTCGATAAAATCATAGCCATCTTCACTATCTTGATGTGTGAACATATGAACGTTACCTTCGGAATGTCCTGCTCCACGTACATCCACATTCGCTACTGCGAAACCCTGATAACACCAGAACATAGGGTCCGGTGATTCAAACTTTGCAAGTCTTGATACCGTCTGTGGCGGAACTCCCATCAGCTGCCACTCTGACATTCCATCTCCAGGTCTTTTACCAAACCAGCTCCAGGAAACAATAACCGGAATCTTTACCAAACTGTCTTTGGGTCTGAATATATCGGTGTATATGGTTGTTCCATCTCTAAGTACTACGGCTACATCTTGCTCGCATATAATCCCAGGAACAGCATCGTATGTCCGCTGATTAAAATCCGGACAAAAGCCCTGTCCCATTCTTGCCATAGGATCATCACTGTTTGATAAATCAACACCTTCTTGAACCCCAACCGGTTTTCTCGCGGTGCGATAGATTGCTTCAATTTCTTCGCCTTGAAATACCTCTTTTAGTGTAAAAATTCCATTATCGCTCATACTGTTCCTCATACCTTTCAGATATTTGATGACTTATAAGAGTGAAGAAAAAACATCTTCACACGGAAGAACTACGAAACTCGCACTGTGGTGCTCGTTCCTTGTTCTTCCAGGTATTGTTTGTGATGCTGCTTTGCAGCATCATGTTTGCTAAGAGTGAAAGAAAAATCACTTTCCTCATGGATCTATTAATATAAGTCGGTCTTTCTTGTATTACACATTTTCTAAAAGCTCAATTACGTAATCCACTGCCTCTTTAATTGTTTTTTTACGTCGGAAAGTCATATATGGGATTTCCACATCAAACTCATCTTCTAAATAAGTTGTTATTTGTGAGTAATGTATTGATTTAGCATTCAGATCCTCAACAAAACGCATATCCTCAGATATTTCTTTTATTTCTTTTCCAAATAATGGTGCTCCTCTTTCTGCTAACTTTGTAAACACTTCATCTCTTTGACTCATTTCTTACCTCCTGATTAGTTCATAGCACAATACTCATCTTGTGAATACTGTACAATTTTTCCTTATATATTGCTTTTTATATACCAATTGTATATAATGGATAAAAATATAACAATGTTCTCAAATACAAATTGCGTTTCATTTCGGACTGTATTATTGTGTTGCAACACAGTACCAAAACAGCTTTGAAAAGACAATTATTTTATCAATGTTCTCATTGGCAAAACCTCCCTCAAATATACTTTTTTTATAACTAATACCCCTCAGAACGGAGATTATTAATGCAAATCAAGAAATTCATTTCCGAATTAAATTCCATTGATCATGAATGGCTGATTACTACGAACCCTATGGAAGAAATCTATTCTTTCAAACCTTTTCCTCTAGTTGGAGTATATCAAAGCAATATGCTCTACATTGGCCGCCTGTCCAAAATTCCTGCGGTTCCAAACGAAGAAAGCACCTATAATTTTCTATGCATTGACGACGTAAAAGGAAATTATGATGCGGCAGAGCTACAAGCTAACTTTTGCAATTGTAATTTTGTGATTACTACGACTACGATAGGATTTCGTGCTCTGTGTGATTTATCTTCCGAAATTTTTCTCGCTGAAATAAAATATACTAGTTATATTAACCATATGGTAATCGCATCAAATGCCAGCAAAGGACTTACCTATCTTATTGATGAAGCTTATAAGATACTGAAAAGTCCAATTATCATAATTGATACCAGCTATAAAGTCCTTGCTATGTTCAACGGAATTCAGATTGATACCAGACCAGATTTAGATGTGCAGCGAGAATTAGGATATCTGACCGAACAGACCATTCAGCGAATGAAACAGGATAAAGTCTATGAAAAAATCAGGGCAACTAAATATCCTTATTATGACAAATCCATAGAGGAACCATTTGGCTGGCTTAATGTGCTAGTGTATATTCATGGTATCGAAGTCGCACAGATCGGTATGATTGAACTTGATCATCCTTTTACAAGTTATGATTTTGAGTTTTTAAACTTTTTCAGTCAGTTGGTTTCTTGGGAAATGCAAAAGAATGATTTTTATAAAAACAACCGTGGTATCATGCATAGCGTGTTTTTATCAGAATTGTTAGATGGTAAAATCCCAAGCAAAAGAATTGTCAATTTACGAAAAGAGCAGTTAAACTGGGTGGATACTCCTTACCTTTATGTTTTTACTGTTTTCGACCATGAAGTGAATGGTTTTGATCAAAAAGCACAGATCATTGCCTATCAAATCCAACATCTGCTCCCCTATACCCGCTATGTAATCTATAATTCAAAGCTTGTATTATTGGTTCAGCAAACAGAAGAAGATATCTCAATCTTCAATGATAACGGACCAATTGGAGAATGCCTTGCTTCCAATCAGCTAAATGGTGTGGTCAGTACTTGTTTTTCCGACTTATCAGATATTCGTAAATATTATGAACAGACTCTTAAAATATATGAGCTTCGTCAATTAATACCTGAGCAAAAAAATATATTTTTCTATTTGGATTATATGTTCTATCACATTGGGCAGATTATATCTGAGAAATATGATCTGAAGGATTTTTATCACCCTGCGATATTCAAAATAATAAATTATGATGCAGAAAATCAATCCAATTTTCTTGAAACACTTCGAGAGCACCTGATTCATATGGATAATCCAACCCTCTGCGCCAGCCATTTATTCATTCATAAAAACACTTATTTCTATCGTATGAATAAAATTCGTGAACTATTTCACCTGGATCTCAGCAATGGAGAAGAACGGCTCCGGCTTCACCTTACTTTGGAATTTCTTAAGATGCAGGAAGTTACGGAGAAGAAAAAAACCAAACGTTAAATTTAGCATTCGAAGACTTCTTTTGTTATCCTTCTTGCTCCCTGAATCAAAAAGCTACCCACTATAGCGAAAATTATCATTCGCAACAGTAGGTAGCTTTATTTCATGGTTTCAATCTAAAATAACCTGATTTTGGTCTTTGTATCAGTTTTTATAAACATCTCAACTCTTTACCAGTTCTATTTTTCTAACTCCTCCAAAATGGCAGGAATCACCTCATAAAGATCTCCTACAATTCCAATGTCCGCCACTTCGAAGATTGGTGCATTTTCATTTTTATTGATTGCGATAATAAAGTCAGAAGACTGCATACCTGCTATATGCTGGATTGCTCCGGAAATACCGCAGGCAAAATAGATTCTAGGTTTTACTGTAGTTCCTGTCTGCCCTACCTGATAGGAATGATCAATCCATCCCGCATCCACACAGGCTCTAGAGGATGCGATGGTACCGCCTAATTTGTCAGCCAATTTTTTCAGCAGCTCAAAACCTTCCGGCTGACCAATTCCTCTTCCTCCGGAAACAATAATTTCAGCTTCCGTAAGAGAAGCCATCTCACCTGCTGCTTTCACGATTTCAAGAACTTTCGTCCTGATTTCATTTTCTTCAAATTGAACCGGGAGCTTAATGATCTCTCCTTTTCTGGCAGGGTCATAAATCGCTTTGTCCATAACACCGGGACGCACCGTTGACATCTGTGGACGATGGGCAGGGCAAATGATTGTTGCCATGAGATTTCCACCAAAGGCCGGTCGTGTCTGCTTGATTTTCTTATCATCAGGATCTATCTCAAGTTTTGTACAGTCAGCAGTTAATCCGGTACCACATTTTACTGCAAGACACGGGCCCAAATCTCTTCCGATATGAGTTGCTCCGAGTAGAACGATCTCTGGTTTATAGGTTGTAATCGCCTCATAAATCACCTTGGTATATGCTTCTGTTCTATAGTTCTTAAGCTCTGCATCATCTGCCAGATATACTTTATCTGCGCCGTAAGCAAAGAGTTCCTCTGCAAGGTGCTCCACTTGGTCACCGCAAAGCACCGCACTCAGTTCAACAC
>JBASOB010000354.1:0-2513 GCA_049657865.1 Mobilitalea sp. | reverse complement strand
GGTTTTCCTTCGCTGCCTCCATGATTGTGGTACCCTCTTTCACTGAAATTAGCTTTCCGTTCATTGTAAGATCAATCATCTTCCCTACCTCCGATCGCAATGCAGGCAGCGCATCGCTTCTGCCATCGCATTCAATTTATGATACCCAAGAACTACTTCATCAAAGGAATCAGTCCGTTTATCCAAAGGAAGCATATCAACCGCAAAACGTTTGTGAACAACAATCTCATCTTCATCGAACAAATCCGGTATAGCAATCGGATTACCTTTATTTAGCTTGCCTTTTCCACCAAGATACTTATCAATGGAGATTGCCGCTTTCTTACCATCAGCGATTGCCCAAATAACGGTATCCGGTCCCCTTGTTACATCTCCTCCTGCAAATACTCCCTGCATTGATGTCATTAACGTATCTTCATTAATCTGGAATGTTCCCCATGAAGTAACGCTGATTTCATCTTTGCGTATAAATGGCAGGTCAGAATGCTGGCTAATTGCAGGTATTATGGAATCCACTTCCATCAGAAAATTCGAACCTTCTACCGGAATCGATTTTCTTCTACCCGATTTATCAAATTCACCAAGTTTCATTTTCATACATTCAATTTGAGCAACATGTCCATCCGCTCCTGCAAGGAATTTGACAGGGGCTACTAATTCCATAAGTTCACAGCCTTCTAGCAGAGCTTCACTTATTTCTTCCTCGGAAGCTGGCATTGCATCTCTCATTCTTCGGTAAAGTATCTTCACCTTTTCTGCACCAAGACGTAACGCCGTTCGTGCAGAATCAATTGCGGTATTGCCACCACCAATTACAACCACCGATTTACCAAGTATTACTTCATGACCAAGATTAACATCCTTCAGGAAATCAATTCCGTGCAGTACGCCTGGCAGATCTTCTCCTGGAATATTAACTTTTTGCGGAAACAAGGCACCAGTCGCTACATAGACTGCATCATAACGATTCTTAAGACTCTTAAAATCAATTTCTTTCCCTACTTCAGAATTAAGGATTATATGGACGCCTGTTTCTGCAATTAAATCAATTTCATGCTGCAGAATATTCTTTGGGAGTCTGTATTCCGGAATTCCAAATGCCAATACTCCTCCAGCTACCCCTTGTGTTTCATAGACATCTACCTGATAACCGATTCGAACAAGATAATAGGCACAGGTCAGTCCGGAAGCGCCGGCTCCAATTACTGCCACACTCTTGCCGTTCCTTGGAAATACCACGTCGCTCTTATATGGCTTCTCATTTTTATGGGCATAATCTGCTACGAATCTTTTTAACTCCGCAATAGAAAGAGCCTCATCCGTTGAGCTCCGGCGACATTTCGCCTCGCATGGCCTGGTACAGATTCTTCCGCATACTGCCGGGAAAGGATTCTCTTGACGAATCAAATTATAGGCATCGATAAAACGACCTGCTGCAACTAAAGATAGATACCCAGGAACATTCACATTGGCTGGGCATGTATTCTCACATGGGGAAATAAACAGATCAGAACACACTCCTGCACGGCAGTGCTTATCCTTAATATGCTCTTCATATTCATTTCTAAAATACCGAATTGTACTAAGCACAGGATTCGGTGCAGTCTGCCCGAGTCCGCACATAGCCGTATCCTTAATTGTTTCTCCAAGTTCCTCTAATAATTCAATATCGCCTTCTTGTCCCTCACCTTTCGTGATGCGTTCTAGAATTTCTAACATACGCTTTGTTCCGACACGGCATGCAACGCATTTTCCACAGGATTCGTCCTGAATAAAATCCATGAAGTATCTGGCGGTATCCACCATGCAGGTATCCTCATTCATGGAAATGAGTCCTCCCGAGCCCATAATAGCTCCGAGTTTTGTGAGCGATTCATAATCAGTCGCTACATTTAAATTGTCCTGCGTAATACAGCCACCGGAGGGCCCGCCGATCTGAGCGGATTTAAACTTCTTTCTATCTTTCATTCCTCCGCCGATATTAAATAGTATATCGCCAAGCGGCTTTCCAATCGGAACCTCCACGATACCCGTATTGACTATATCTCCAGCAAGTGCAAATACCTTAGTGCCTTTGCTGGTTGCAGTACCAAATCCAGCATACCACTTTCCGCCTTTCAACAAAATCATCGGAACTGCTACAAAGGTTTCTACATTGTTTATGATGGTTGGCTTGCCAAATAATCCTCTTTGGAACGGGAACGGGGGTTTCTGTCTTGGCTCCCCTCTTCTTCCTTCAATAGAGGACATCAAAGCAGTCTCTTCACCGCAGACGAATGCTCCGGCACCAATTCTTATCTCAAGATTAAAATTAAATTCTGTACCAAAGATTTTATCTCCAAGTAAGCCTCTTTGATAGGCTTCTTTGATTGCTTTTGTAAGACGTTCTACTGCAAGCGGATATTCTGCGCGTACATAGACATAACCCATGGATGCTCCAATGGTATAACCGCCTATTATCATGCCTTCCATCAAGGAATAAGTATCTCCTTCAATAATGCTTCGATCCATGA
>JBASOB010000353.1:0-4783 GCA_049657865.1 Mobilitalea sp. | reverse complement strand
GCTATCTTTCCTTCTTCCATTACAATGATTTTATCAGCATGCTTCATTGTCCCAGCTCTTTGAGAAACCATAAAAACAGTCATGCCTTTGCCGTTATGTCTGAGTGCTTTTTGAAGTCCTGCATCGGTTGCATAATCCAGTGCACTGGAACAGTCATCGAGGATCAATATTTTAGGACTCCCAACCAATGCTCTGGCAATCGTGAGCCGCTGACGCTGGCCTCCGGATAGGTTCTTGCCACCCTGCAGGATCGTAGTATCATATGCTTCCGGTAGTTTTTCAACGAATT
Organism: Mobilitalea sp.; assembly: GCA_049657865.1. Classification (GTDB taxonomy): domain Bacteria; phylum Bacillota; class Clostridia; order Lachnospirales; family Lachnospiraceae; genus Mobilitalea. Next base: position 4,494 of record JBASOB010000353.1, on the reverse strand, counting down.
CTTTTGCCTGTGCAATTTCAACCGCCTTTTTCATCTCTTCCTCGGTAGCATTTTCCTTAGCCCAACGAAGATTCTCATAGATACTTCCAGAAAAAAGTACTGCATTCTGTGGTGCAATTCCGAATTGTTTACGCAGAGCTTCAAGCATATAATCTTTCAATGGAATTCCATCCATTCGGATTTCCCCCTGGGTAACATCATAAAATCTTGGCAGGAGATTGACTAAAGTGGATTTACCAGAACCGGTACCTCCAATGATTCCGACCAGTTCACCCAGATAAATATCCAGATTGATATCTTCTAGCGCGTTTTCTCTTGCCCCTGGATAGGCAAATGAAACTTTATGAAAGGAAAACAATGGAGTCTTGCTGACTTTAATTTTGCCTGTTAAATCGTCTGATTCCTCCGCATGAGCCGAGACAATCTGCTCGAAAGCCACCGAGAGCTCCCCTTCCATCAAGGAATTCTTAGTGTCAAAGATATGATTAATACGGTTAGCCGAAGCACTTGCTTTTGTAAAAATGACCACGAGATTCGCGACAACTACCAGTGCTAATGAAATCTGCATCATATAATTCACCAGTGCAATTACTTCTCCCTGCGATAGCTTGCCAGCATCTACCCTGAGTCCACCAAACCAAACAATAGCTATGATAGCTACATTCATTAGGACAAAAGTTCCTGGATTCAAAACTGCCGATAGCTTTCCAACATGAATTGCAATTCGTGCTGCGTCTTGATTTGCTTTTTCAAAACGTCTTTCTTCTTTTTCCTGTCCGGAAAATGCTCTGATTACTCTGGCACCGGTTAAATTTTCGCGGGTCAGCAGAGATACTCTATCAAGAACCGTTTGTCTTAGTTTATAAAACGGGATTGATTTTTTCATAATAGCGAAAAATAATAAGACGACCAGAGGAGCAATCAGCAGAAAAATGAGAGATAATTTTAAATCCAGCATCATCGACATTACGGTTGCGCCAATCACTAAAAATGGTGCACGCACAACCAAACGAATTAACATTGCTACTGCTATCTGAATCTGATTCACATCATTGGTGATTACGGTGATCAGTGAGTTTGCTCCAAGTTGATCAATTTCCGCATGTGAGAGGGAATTGATATGTGCATATAAATCATTGCGGAGCATTGTTCCAACTCCTTGGGAGGCTCTCGCCGCACTATATTGGCATATGAGTGCAAATCCCAAACCTAAGAGACCAAGAAGAAGCAGTATGCCGCCCTTTTGCAGTATATAAGCTTTGTCTCCGTTTTTGATTCCCTCATCTATGATGGAGGCCATTACAAGCGGAACCATCAGTTCAAAAATGGCTTCTAACAATTTGAAAAAAGGGCCAAAGATAATTTCCATTTTAAAATGTGTTAAATACCTTGCTAAGCGAAACATCTTGTTCCTCCAAAATAATTCTACGTTTGTAGTACATTAATTACATTATTTATCATTTTGCGGATGATAATTCTGTCTCTTAGTTTCCAGAGTTTTCTTCCAATCTATCTAAAGCTATCTTGCATGTCTTAATAAATGCAGATTTAAACCGCTCATTATCTTCCTTGGTCCTTTTGTGTATATGACCTTTGATACGTTCTCCGTTCCTTCGGCATTTCTTAGCGATGTCGCGTTCCATTAACATGATTTCAATATTCTTGTCGTCATAAATCTTACCGCTCGGATGAAGAACATACGCTCCCTTCGCTAGTGCCATAGCGGCTACTCCGTAATCCTGTGATATAATGATGTCACCCTTTGCGCTCCGATTAATCAATGCAAAGTCTACTGCATCAGGAGATTTACTTACGGTTACTATTTCACTGTATTCTGAGTTTAGTATATGACTAGTATCAATCAGCATCACCACCGGTATCTGAAGCTGCTTCGCAACGGCTTCAATAACATCTTTCACCGGGCAGGCGTCCGCATCAACTAATATTTTCATAGCTATTCTCCATTCTTATAAAACTGCATCAACATGATGCCCTTTAATTATATCCCATTTTTCATTATTATGCCAATTTTTCTGGAATTTTTTCTTATTTACTCGGGATTTTTCTGATGCTATAGTAAGATTTATGCATTGTAAATTAGCATTCAAACCGATATAATAGTAGGTACATAAGGAGCGATGCCATGAACCGTAAAACGAAGAAAATGTTAGTTCGCATCACCACAATCCTATTTATGACTGTTCTCGTACTATTTCTGAAGCAATTAAATGTCGACTCAGATGAGGACATTACTACCGCAACAACGAATTCTGATGAAGTAATTGAAGTACATTTTATTGATGTTGGACAAGGCGATGCAATTTTAATTGAAACTGCAGACAGCGCTATGTTAATTGATGCGGGAGAAAATATAGAGGGCTCCGTTGTTGTTGACTATCTTAAATCTCAAGGCATTACGAAACTTAATTATGTAATCGGTACCCATCCTCATGTTGATCATATCGGCGGACTTGATACCGTAATTAATTCATTTTCGGTGGATAAGGTGATTCTTTCTGACTCTACCCATACTACGAATACTTTTGAAGATCTTCTTAATGCGATTGAAAGCAATCAGCTCACGATCACAAAAGCTGTGGTTGGTAATAAGTATCTCCTAGGACCTGCCAGCTTTATTATTCTTGCTCCAAGTTCTACGGATTATAATGATCTGAACGATTCCAGCGTAGTGATTAAGCTTACCTATGGCGATACTTCCTTTCTGCTGACCGGTGATGCCGGTACCTTATCTGAAAATGAGATGTTACAGTCGAGTTTTAATCTAACTGCGGATGTTATAAAGCTAGGACATCATGGTTCCTATGACAGCACCAGCATCGAGTTTTTAGAAGCTGTGAACCCGACCTATGCGGTGTTCAGCGTTGGTGCAGATAACGAGTACGGTCACCCTCACTTTGAAACATTACGCAAAATGATTAATTATAATATTTTAACTTATCGAACGGATAAGCAAGGTTCAATTGTGTTTACATCGAATGGTAAAACAATTTCTGTGAATCAGAATAATTATGAGATTACAGAAGGTGATTTAAAATATTAATAATAGGGAGGTTATGTGATGCAGAAGCTAATTATTGATCGTTTTGAAGGTTCTTATGCAATTTGCGAGAAAGATGACAAATCCATGATATCCATTCCGAAATACAAGCTTCCTCTCGATTGTAAAGAAGGAGAATGCCTTGTATTAGATTCCGAAGGAATGTATCAAAAAGACACGGAAGCTACCCCTAACCGCGAAAAACGCATCTTTGAAAAAATGAACCGCTTACAGGAGTGACGCATAAACTATCTCACACAAATTTAAGGAGTAAACCATGCAAGAGACTAATTATTTATATCCCGAAGATAAAAAGGAATGTTACCAGCTCCTTAATGAACAATTAAAAGCGTTACTTGAAGATGAAACTTATGTCATCCCTAATCTCAGCAATGCTTCTGCCCTCTTAGGCGGTGCTTTAACACAGATTAACTGGGTCGGTTTCTATCTCATTCATAAGGAAGAACTGCTGCTTGGTCCTTTTCAGGGCAAGCCTGCCTGTATCCATATTGCAATTGGAAAAGGGGTATGTGGAACGACTGTATCACAAGACATGACTCAGCTAGTCGCAGATGTTCATTCATTCCCCGGACATATTGCCTGCGATAGTGCTTCCAGATCTGAGATTGTTGTACCAATTCATGCAGACGGTCGAATTGTCGGTGTTTTAGATATTGATAGTCCTGAAATTAATCGATTTGATCAAATCGACAAAGAGGAACTTGAAAAATTTGTCCATATCCTTGAACAAGGCTGCCATTGGTCAAGGATCTAAAGAATTCCTGACCAAGTTCTTCACGCTGTGAAGATTTTATACTTCGCATTTTTTGTTATTTTATTACATATTATATAAAAATGGACTAAGTCTCTGGTGAATGAAACCTCTAAAATACAAGATTGTCTCACCTCGTATTTACGGTTCATTTCAAACAGATTCTCAGTCCATATTAAATTGTTGTGATAAACTATGCTTTATTCCAATATGCTCTTACCTCTTCGGCAATCTTCTCCATGATACTTTCTTCATCCTGTCCTTCTCCGTCGATTATGATATGTGCATATTTTTCATATAACGGACAACGTTCGACGTAAAGGGCTTCTAATGTCTGATCATCTCTAAAGACAACACCACGTTGTTTAATATTTTCTAAGCGACTGTCTATTGTTGCATAATCCCACTTAATATATACTAACACACCTATCTTTCGAAGATGCTCCATTGCCTGTTCCCCGTATATCACGCTTCCGCCGGTTGCTATAACGCAGCGGTCTGTCAGGATATCGCTGTTCACCTGATTTTCAATATCCAGCATTCCTTGTAACCCTTTTTTCGCAATGATATCTTTAAGCAGTGTCTTCTCCTGCTCCTGAATCAATAAATCCGAATCTATAAATTGAAATCCCATAACTTTTGCAAGTATTACGCCCACTGTGCT
>JBASOB010000352.1:0-8105 GCA_049657865.1 Mobilitalea sp. | reverse complement strand
TGGTCCAACCGGTGCAGGTAAAACAACGATCGTTAATTTAATCAGCCGTTTCTATGATGTTCAGCAAGGGGATGTTTATATTGACGGTTTCAGCGTAAAAGATGTTTCAATAGAAAGCCTTAGGCATCAAATGGGTATCATGACACAGGATAACTTCTTGTTCTCCGGTACCGTTGCAGACAATATCCGTTATGGTAAATTGGATGCAACTGATGATGAAATCATCGCAGCTGCCAAAGCTGTCAATGCACATGACTTTATCATGAAGCTTGAAAATGGTTATGAAACAGCACTGAAAGAAAGAGGTGCCGGTCTTTCCATCGGACAGCGTCAGCTTCTTGCTTTTGCAAGAACGATGGTTTCAATGCCTAAGATCTTAATCCTCGATGAAGCTACGTCCAGTATTGATACTCATACTGAGATTCTGGTTCAAAAGGGTATTGAAGCACTTCTGAAGGGAAGAACTTCCTTTGTTATCGCTCACCGTTTATCTACCATAAGTAAGGCTGACCGTATCTTTGTAATTGATGAAGGAACGATTATAGAACAAGGTAGTTCAGATGAACTGATTGCACAGAAGGGAGCCTACTATAATCTGTACATGGCTCAGTTTCAGAACATTTTACAGTAGGATTAGAAGCTAATAAATAGTTCAAAGGGTTAATGAACAGTTCAAAAGCTTATAAGCAGTTCATAACCTTATGAACCGTTCAAAAGCTTATAAGCAGTTCATAAACTTATAAACAGTTCAAAAACCTATAAACAGTTCAAAAACTTTTGTATATTATAACGAAGTTAAACAAAATCAGTTTTAGGTTATGTATACCACCGCCACTTCCTATTGTTGTAGCCCGGTGCTTAAATTTATCGCTTGAATTGTCTAATCGATTTTCTATATGGCAAAACAGGAAGGAAAAACTCGAACTCCTCGCTGCGCTCGTCAGACAGCGAGCTTTTTCCTCCCTATGCCATATAGAAAATTGATAAGACAATTTACAAGCTCTAAATGATGCACCGGGCTGCAGCAATAGGATGTGGTGGTGGTTTTTCTACGTCTTGAGCTGATTTTGTAGCTTTCAAATTACGAGAGAATTGGTTCGCGGTTATTAATAAGAATAATTCTAGAATTAGCTCAAAGTTTATTTATAAGAATGTGAAACGAATTGGTTTGATGTTTTGTAAATAAAAATGATACGAGAACTGGCTTGCGGTTATAAGGAAGAATAGTACGAGAATTAGCTCCAAGTTTAAATAAGAATTCGAACCGAATTTGCTTGATGTTTTGTTAGTAAGAATAATACGAGAATTAGTTGGTGATGTAATCAGCTTCTTATTTACTCTAGTGAATTATATTATGAAGGTTTTCTTTATCTAGGTTCGATGTGTTTTTTTACATTTCTTGGTGGTTTGTTGTGGAATTACTAATGTGGTTGGATTATAATATAACTGTGGTTGGATCTTAATTATCGTATATGAATTAGGAGGGATTACTATGAGAAAAAAGAATCGTAATGAAGTCGGTAACAAGCACGAATTTGTTGAAACAAGTGGAGATATGAGGAACGGTAACCAGAAATTTTTGAATTGGCTTCGTTTTCTTATCGACGTCTGTATTATTATCATTGCCTATTTATCTGCTTATTTTTTAAGGTTCCATACTCCATTTTTTTCGCAGGATTTAAGGGGTCTTAATTATAGAGCTGATTATCTGTCTCTCTTGATTTATGTAATTCCTATGTTTTTATTGGTCTATTATGTTTTTCGTCTATATTCGCCTATACTGAATAAGCGGAAGTGGCTTGAGATTTCTAATATTTTATTAGCAAATATCCTAAGCATTGCCTTTTTTATGGCATTATTATATTTTCTGAGTGAAAATAATATTTCACGGAAATTTATAGTACTTTTCCTTATTATTAATATAACTCTCTGTATCAGTATACGGAGATTGTTTTCTTATTACCTTAAACGGAGGCCTAGAAAATAGAGATAAGTACGGGAGCTATAATACGCCGGTACTTATCTCTAATCTACTTGTTTTTACATTCCTTAACAATATTTATCTTAACTGTATTTATCTTGACTGTACTTATCTTGACTGTACTTATCTTGACTACATTTATCTTGTATGCATTTGTCTTGACTGTATTTGTCTTACTGCATATATCTTGATTGCACTTATCTAGACTATATTTATCTTGTCTGCATTTTTCTTGTCTGCAGTTATCTAGACTGTATTTATCTTGATTGTATTTATCTTGTCTGCAGTTATCTAGACTGCATTTATCTAGACTGTATTTATCTTGATTGCATTTATCTTGTCTACATTTATCTTGTCTGCAGTTATCTTGTCTGCATTTTACTTGACTATATTTATCTTGACTCATCTTCCTCTGTTGGCTGATACTTTCTAAGATGCATATTTAGCTCTTCAGCTGTCTTCTGTTCTTGTTTGAACATTCCATACATTACTCCGGCATATACGCATATTACTAAGAGGAACATGCTGATGACCTGAAGGAGGCTGTCAGTACTGATCCATTCCATCATGATTGCTCCACCCATTGTAATGATTGTGATGTAGATACCGTGGAGGATCATTCGGATCAGCATCTGTTTCTTGCTTAGCTCTCCTTTTGTGATAAATAGAAATGTTCCGAGAGCACAAATTACTGCCATTGCAACCATCTGCCATAAGAAAATGTAGGATAGATTGGCTTCTGGTATAAAGATTGTAATGAAGATTGTAGAACTCATTACCACTCCTACTAATATATAGATAAATGTCTGAATCACTCTTTTTACTATATCCATTTCTGCTCCCTCCTATATTCCAAGTTTTTTCTTAAGCTCTGGAACGTATTGTCTGGATATTACTACTTTTTCATCATTATATAATACTGCTTCAAATCGTCCGTTAAATGCAGTACTAATACTTTTTATTTTAGTGACATTAAGGATAACTGACTTAGATGCACGAAAGAAGTCTGTATTCCTATAGTTTTCTTCAATTTCATATAATCTCATTTTTGTTTCATAGACATCCTGCTTGCAATATAGAAATACTTTATTATCTACCCCTTCAAAATAATAGATGTGAATCGGATCTATCATTGTAATGATCCCATCTTTTATGCCGGCAAATTTTTTCTGCGTGTTTTTTAAATCGGATATAAAGCGTAAGACAGATTCATCTATCTCTCTGCAGCGAATTATAATTTGATCTTCTTCCCCGGGACTACTCTCCTCAATTACAATTTTCATAGGGTCTCCTATCTGCTCATTACGTTTCTTCTTCTTTGTAATACTGCGGCTATTCCTATGAAAATTATACCACTAATTGCCAAAATTGCTACTTTATTTACATCGGTAACTAGATTGTCTCCAAAATATAGAGAGATTCCCATGTATTTCTTATACCCGTCAATCAGCGCCTCCGGACAGTCCACAAACGTTTTTTTGACAATCTCCTCCGTGAATATTTCTCTCATCAAGGAGCATCCATGAACAAGGGGAAAACATTTTAATACATTCTGAAGCTTTTCCGGAAGCATACCCATCGGAAGATAGATTGCAGCTAAGAAACCTACTAAGGTCCCAAGAATTGTGCTTAATCCAGAAAAAGCACTGACTGAATGTACGAAGTTTGCAATTAAGAATACCATACTTGCCGAAGTGAATACATTAAGTACAATATAAAGAAAAGTTTTGCCCATCTGAACCACGCTAATCACTGTCCCTACGGTGACCGCAATATATACTTCTCCAATTACAACGGTTAAGGTGCACATGATGACCCCCATTACAATTGCTGCTATGATATAGCCGAGGACAAATGCACTTCGGTTTACCGGAGATACGTAGAAGCTGGAAAGTCTTTTTCTTTCTTCATCTTCTACCATAATTCCTACCATCATCAGTGTAATTGTAATTGAGTTCACTACAACGATTCCCGCTAGTGTCCACATCATTACCAGTTGCTCTGAATTTGCCTGATCTGCTACTGTATCACGAACACCGCCATATTCATTCAAAAGGCTGATTACATTGTCTGAATTCATTTTTCCTAAGAATACGACCATCAATCCAATAATAATAAGCATGGAAAGCAGCGAAAAGAATATATTCGCCCGGTCCCTGCTATACACCAATATGTTCCGTTTTATTAATCTATTTAACAGCATTTTTCTCCCCCTATAAGTTCTTTCCTGTTATATTTAAGAAGACATCATCCATCGTCCCCTGAATTACTTCAAATGATTTCAGATTATCCTTTACCCTATTTAACACTTCAAGTCCTGCCAAAGAGTCCGGTATGATGACTCTGATATGATTACTTCGTTTCTCATAAGCAATACCCTTTTCCTCTAAATGTTCTCGCAGTTTATTTTCTTCAATCGGAATCAATCTCAGCATATCATGTGCATACTTTTCCTTGAGCTCTGCCGGAGTTCCATTGGCAACTAATTTACCTGCTTCCATTACTGAAATATATTGTGCTTTTGCTGCTTCCTCCATATAGTGTGTAGTAAGAAAAACGGTCATGTTTTCTTCTTTTCTCAGCTTTTCTATACTATCCCATACATGCGCACGCGTCTGTGGATCAAGTCCGGTCGTTGGTTCATCCAGGAATAATATCTCCGGTTGGTTCATTAATGCCTTCGCAATTTCGCATCGTCTTTTCTGTCCACCGGAAAGCTTGCGAAACTGTCGTTCCATCAAATCTCCAATCTCCAGAATTTCGCTCACATGTTTTAAATTATGGTGAATTGATTTGTTATCCTTGTCATAAAGGGCTGCTCTAGTGATTAGATTTTCTTTCACCGTCAGGCGGTCATCTAATGTATTGTCCTGAAATACAACTCCAATTTTTCTACGAATCTCCCGGTCTTCTTTGCCCATCTTATGACCACAAATAATTACCTCGCCCTCCATACTTGCAAGCAGCGTACATAAAATGTTAATTGTGGTTGATTTGCCTGCACCATTAACTCCTAAAAATCCATAAAGCTCCCCTTTTTTTACCCGAAAGCTGATATCATCTACCGCTTTCACTTCATTAAAATAACGTTTCAAATGATTGACCTGAATAATATCTTCCATTTTTACCTACCTCTACTCCAAACAACATTTTTAATTAATGAATTATTCTACTTACTAATATTGTTATGAGTGTACAATTATTTCATAAAAAATACAATTAGGGCAGCGGTAAGTTGCAAAAACTCAAAGGTAAGATGCAAATAATCAGGATAAAATTATTTTTCATCTTTCCATAATCTAAAAACTAAGTCGTAATTAATTACAGATATCCGTAATAAATAAAACCACTTCTCTTATTCTATGAGATGCCAATTTAAATAAACATGAATATGATTAGAAAAATCACCCCTTTTCTTTTATCCACTAGAAAACATAATCCTTATGTTCAGAATATAGTTCAACCTTTCTACTAACAGCATATATTATTACCTAATCTACTTTATAGACAATAAAAATGAGGCATTAGAACTGCTCTGAACCTATTAAGCGAACGGATTACTTAGTCCCCTTGTTTGTTTGAAATACAGATCAAATGCTATAGCCCTATTAAATCAATAATGGGGTACAACTCTACCGAGTTGCACCCCAACAATTTTTATACTGTATTTAGATTAACGCCGTTCGTTTCTTTTCCTATTTCAATAAGATTATAAATTAGAATTTTCTCTTAGGAATTGTAATGATAAAACTTGTTCCAACCTTATACTGGGAGCGAACTTTGATTTTTCCAGTATGTGCCAGAATAATTAATTTTGCAAGGGATAAACCAAGTCCATGTCCGCTGATATTCTTGTCCCTAACGTGTTCAGATCGATAGAATCTACTGAAAATATGATCCAAATCTTCCTTAGTCATACCAATTCCGGTATCACTTACGGTAATCACGCACTCTTCATTCACCTTTTGGCAGAGAATTGTAATCTCATCTCCATCTTCGGTATATTTCACTGAATTATCTATAAAAATACGAATTGCCTGCTTTAACGACTGCTTATCTCCGTATACGATTACATCCTCCATGATAGGATTATTGATTATGCGATTGCCGGCAACTAATTTTGTTTCTTTTACCATATCCTCGACTACTGGACGCATATTAAAGCGTTTCTTAATCAATTTCATCGTTTTCTTATCATGTCTTGAGAGAAACAGTAGTTTTTCTACTAAATCCTGCATAGATTTGGCTTCATTTTGAATTGCTTCTATTGATTCTTGCAGCACCTCTTCATTAGAACTACCCCAGCGATTCAACATATTTGCATAACCTTGAATGACTGCAATCGGAGTTCGAAGTTCATGGGATGCATCCGAGACAAATTGTTTCTGGCTTTCATAGGACATCTCGATTCGGTCTAGCATCGCATTAATTACAATTGCCAGATCCTTCAGCTCATTTTTTGTTCCCTCCACATTCAGACGTTCGCTGTGAAGATTATTGACCGTCAGTCGATTCGCAGTTGCGCTCATTACTCTTAGCGGGTCAAATAACTTAATATCACTCCACCTGCCTTTGCGGATAATAAGAACCGTAATCAGAAGGTAAAGTAATGCAAACTTCCATAAACGTGAAAAGTAATTTTGATACCAGTTCGTCATATCATATTGAAAGGTTGCCAAATAAGTCTCCTCATTCATTGTAAATATTCTGCTTTCATCAATAATAAGAATCTGGTTCTTATTTTTACTGTCATAATGTATTTTATGGAAAAATATTTTACTTAGTGAGGGCTGATAGGTGATATCATTATAAATCTCTTCCCCTGACGTTTCTCTTTCAATCTTCATACTTAATCCCATGATATAATAAGGATTGATATTATCTGTTTTGCCATTTACCTGAATGGAGGCAATTATATTTTCTGCCTTCTGATCGAAGCTGACTTTTTCAGAATACATATAGATAAAAAACATCCCCAAAAATAATAATAGTCCATAGGTTAAAAACAGTTTAGCATAAGCCATTGAAATTCGAAATGCCATAGAAAATCTAAAGTTACTGAGCCATTCTTCCCTCCTCTTACGAATCGGGAGAATGATTTTTCTCAAAATCTTTCGAATCATCTCCAATAACGTTTTACTCATCGAAAATATACTCCCTCTCCAGTCCGTCTCTAGCCCAAATCCTTGATGATATATCCTACTCCTCTAACAGTTGAAATTAGATGTATTCCATATTTTTCATCAATCTTTTGTCTTAAATAACGAATGTATACATCCACTACATTGGTGTCACCAAAGTATTCATAATCCCAGACATTATTTAAAAGCTGCTCTCTTGTTAACGCAATATTTTTATTACGCATCATGTATTCTAAAAGCTCATACTCCTTCTTTGTAAGGATAAGCTCCTCTTCTTCATAATGGGCACTGTGACTCAGGGAGTTCAGTGTAATTCCTGCAATCTGTACTATCTCTGTTTTTGTATCTGCCGTATGCTTTTTACGATTAAGGGCAACCCTGATCCTTGCAAGCAGTTCTTCTATCGCGAAGGGTTTCGTCATATAATCATCTGCTCCCATATCAAGTCCTGCAACTTTATCTGTTACATCATCTTTTGCTGTAAGCATGATAATCGGAACTTGAGATTCCAGCCTGACCCTGCGGCATACTTCTATTCCACTGAGACCTGGTAACATAATATCCAGTACGATTAAGTCCACATTATCTTTTAACGCTTTTTCCAGTCCTACTCGCCCATCGCCTGCTAAGAGAACCTCATAGCCCTCATGTTTTAATTCAAGTTCTAAAAATCTCGCAATCTTCGATTCATCTTCAACAATTAAAATTCGTGCCACTTTAACCCCTCCTTACACTCTCTTTAACAATCACTTTCTTCATTGTATCGGTTACCGTAATAATTTTCAAGTATGTGTCTGTTAAATTTTATAAAAAAAGGTAGAATAATGGAATTGCCTATGCTTCCTTTTCATGAACCTACTTCAATCTTGAATCAAATAAGAGCCAGAAATTCTGCCTCTTTCTGCCTCTTATCTGATTACCCATCTATTTTTCATCCCCCGCACCGAGAACTGCGGACCCCTTTAAATAAGTAAGGAACTTTG
>JBASOB010000351.1:0-4068 GCA_049657865.1 Mobilitalea sp. | reverse complement strand
GCGCTGTTTCCTTGACTAGTATAGATTATATATGCTTTGACATCTGCAGAGATGCTCTTTTCTTCTATCCAAGATGCTTCAATAATGGTATCTTCTATTTGATTCACTACGGTCTGTGCTTCCATCTGGATATCTACCTCGTTCTGTGCTATGTTAAAATTACGAGAACCAGCTGAAATAATCACAATAACCATACCAATTACTATACTTGATATTGCCATTGCAATAATTAATTCGATCAACGTCAAGCCTCTATTATCCTTCACTATCGGGAAATACTTTTTATTTTTCATTTCTATATTTCCTCCTTAGTCTGCATAATTACCTTCTACCTAGTATGTTAATGTATCCAATTTATCTATGTTTAGCAGGGTATGCTAACTTATTCCTTGTTATCTGTTTCTAGGCATGACATTATAACTTATTCCTTATAATCTGTCTCTATCAGGCATTCTAACTTATTCCTTATAATCTGTCTCTACCAGGGCGTTCTAACTTATTCCTTATAATCTGTCTCTAATATAATATGCAAATTATTCAATATAGTGTTTCCCTGTTTTTGTCACCATATAAATAGTACTGCTTTTACTGCTTGACGCTATATTAATCTGGGTTACACTACTCACAAATGCACCGGTGCTAGGATTATTACTGATTAATAACGTTACATCTTTCACCATAACAGGTGTTGCACTTACTCCATTTTGATAGGATATCGTTACATCTTTCGATGCCAGTTTCTTATTTGTTTCTATTGTTCCTGAACTTTTCCAGTTTGTTGTATTTAATACCGTACTTGAGGATACCATGCTTATCTCATATTCCTCTTTCGTACTGTTCCAATCTATTGCTATATAACGATAGTTCCCTTTGCTCATTGTCAGAAGTCTATTCTTTGATATCTGTGAATCGATAGTCTGCGTAATTTTCACAGTATTAGAAAAAGTAAGAATTCGGACAGCAGAAACTGATCCAAGTATCAATATGGACGCAATCGAGATAACAACCATTAATTCGATCAGGGAATATCCCTTGTTATTTTTCATTCTTACCTCCACTATGGTGCTTTGCGCCAATATCATCTAATTTTTCGTCCAGTTCTCATATACAATCAGTTGCGAAACATCAATTACGTTCAAGTTTTCGTTACTTCCGGTAGAGACATCAATGCCGTTAATATAATCAGAGACTTTACGAATATCAGTGGCTTTGGAATAATTCATAATGATCTGGTTCACTAACGCAGGTGCTGCTGTAAAATTCGCACCACCCTCCAGGAAGATATCTCCACCAGCAATAATCATCCCTGTAAAATCGGCTTGAAGCTGAACATCGCCTGTTGCAATGATAATACCGGATTTTCCTGTTTCAGTAAAAACATAAGAATCTCCTGCATCCGGAATTCCAAGAGTATCATCCGCTGTATTCTTATCATCATTGTTGATGATATTAACGTAACCACCTACTTCGTCTATCTTAAGTACTTGTTTCGTTGTGGGATCGGAATCTGCCTCCACTTTTATAATATTAACAATATTCTCATAGATTGATTTCGTACTGGATAAATTCTTCTGAAGCGTATGAATTAAATTATTATACTTAGATGCATAGTTATTGGTATAACTTTTCGTATCTCCCGCTGTAACTTGAATATCGCTGTCTGCCACGTCATAAGTAATCAAATTTCCTGCCGTCAGAACCGAACCTGCTGTGCTGTTGACAAGAATGCTCCCAATATCAAAGCCATTGTATAACTTATCATGGTAACATAAGTTATAATTTTTATAGAAAATAGTTGCCTTTTCTTCATTAATAAAATTCAAATAGTAATACACCACATTGGTATCTTTGTCCCCAAATTTGTAAAATGCACATTTTATGGGTGTTGTTGAATTAAGATAGTAGGAAAACTTCGTCTGAGTACTAGATATCAGATCATTCACGAATATGTCAGCTGCAAGCAGTTGCACCTTGTTTACCATTCCATCTACTCCGCCTATATAATTAGCCGAATATTCATTCCAAGTTACTGGATTATGTCCTACCTTAATATATTCTGATGGCACCAGATATGGAGTCTGTGCCCCCTTTATGGTCAGAGATTCTCCCGTCAGTATATTGCTATTAGAATCAGCGGCTGCTCCTAGCAAAGTATCCGTAGTATAAGTTAATTTATCCATATTAATAAATGCTCTACCCGCAACTTTCAATTGCGTGAGTCCTGTTAAATTAAGGGAGGCTTTTGCTGCATTGATCATAATTGCGCTATTATTTTGAGAACCGCCGCCACTTGTTCCATCTGCAAGAAGACCATTACTGTAACCATAATATTCACCGCTTAATACCACTGTGCTTTTATAGGCGCTCAGTATTAAATCATCTTCAATATAACTATTACCGTTAACATTAATCAACGTCTCGCTCCAAGGATCTGTCGGAAGTACTGGTCTCAGTGCTTTATCGGTCTGTGTGGATACTAGATTTTCAGCCCATACTTCACTGCCTGTTCCCTGAACGATTAATTGTGCTTTGTCTTTCACTGTAATATCTCCGGACGTAACTATGGTACTGTTATTAATTGTTAATCTGTTGTCTACATTACTGATGTTAATTCCATAATTCCCTGCATAAATATTGCCCGTAATATTATGGCTGTTGGTATTCATCCACAACCCGTTATTTGCAATTAATGCATAGTTAACATATGGCCGGTTCTCCATAGATCCGCCCTCTGATACAATCGCAATGGAAGGATATATTACCTTAATATCTGTGGTTATAGTACTTGTATAACCATTCATCTGATAGACAACTTTAACAGATTTGAACACAATAGAATCAGCTGCCGGAAGTGGCCAAGCATTATTAATACTAACGACAGCACCATTCCCAGTGGTTGAATCCAGCTTTGTTTCTTTCAGATAAGAATTAAAATCGATTACCGTGATGAATTCCGTATTATTACAAAATGCCTTTTTCATTGCATTATAAAATTCAGTTCCAAATAAGCTTTTTCGTCCTGCCTCTGTTGTTGACGAATATTTCTCCAAGACAACTTGATAGGCAACTGCCATCTGCTTGGATACATCTTCCGCTAATCCTACCTTAATCTCATCTAGTGCTGCTTCTGCAGAATAAAAACTCTGTTTGGATTTCTCATCGATCTGTTTCATCTGTATATTGTTAATCGCAGTTGTGATTACGATACTGCCCAGCATTGCTACGAAAGCAAATCCAACAATCACCATGATCAAGGAAGCGCCTCTATTATTCAATACAAATGTATTGTTCTTTTTCATGGCTACTCCTCCTTCACCGAAGTTATGGATACATATGGTTTGCTGTAATCATTCTTTGCAATCGTTCCCTTAGGATAGACAGTAACTGTCATTTTATAGATGCGGCAATCAAGTGTAGTTTCCTCATATAATTTTCCTGAGCTCAGAGTCGCACTGTTAATTGTTCCTTTAAAATTGGCGAATACAGTGATTAATCCTGAAGTGTCTGTTCCTAAACTATTCAACTTCTTAATTGTAACCGGTATATCCATATTGGTCTGTGCCTGATAGGCTATGTAGATATTTGCTTTTACTCCATCATTATTCTTGATTGTTATGGTATCCTGCTTTGTGCTAGGGTTTGCTGTTGCAAAAGAAGATGGAATATAGAATAAGTATAGGTTACTGACTTCTGTAGTAGTTATCGGTATCGAATATGCTCCTGTATATATTTCATCTGAGTAGAATTTCTCCTCAGTTCCATTATCGTCCAAATCTGAACAGGTATATTCTAGCGAACAGGTAATATCAACCTCATTCTGCAAGGTATCCTTCTTCAGGGTTACTACTACATTCTGAGATATCCCTGCATCAATCGTTGCATCCGAATAGCTAGAATGTGTTGGTATCGGAGTCGGCATCGCTTCTACCCTATTCACATAGGAGGCATGAACACTCTTAAAATGCGCACGCGCCTCATTATCATAATCACTAGTTGCTTTCAGTTTATCCATATCGATAATAGCAACCACATTCTCATTGATTGTTAAGAGCTTGGGCATCTTATAAT
>JBASOB010000350.1:0-4263 GCA_049657865.1 Mobilitalea sp. | reverse complement strand
TAAAACTAGCATTACGGCAAGTAATTTCTTAAATTTCATAAATTTTCTCCTCCTTTTTTTCTATACAAAAAGGAAGTATATTAAATACACTTCCTTGTTATATATAATAGAATAATAATAATACAATTCCTACTATTAGTCAATACAAGATGTTCCGTGTTACGCGAACAAATGTACATTTTAATGCATTTTCAGCACTTTTCGCAGTTTTTCGCTTTAAATCGCTAAATTTTTGTATGATTTTTTTCAGTGCTGTTCTATAATCCAGGCTGATACGAGACATGCTTGTAGGTTATTGCTAACTGACGGCTTTATTTAATGTCTATATTTCCTCGCCATGCCAGTTGGAAGGAAACAAAAAAGATATTGAAAAGAAAAATTGCTTCCTTCAATATCTTTAATTTTGTTATTCTGTTGTTTTGTTGTTCTTAAATTCTGTTGTTCTACAATTCTTTAATTCTATTATTCTGTACGGTTACTTATTGTTTTGTATTAAAGACAATCCAATGTCTATCATTACGATAATTTAGTCGCTTATATTAATCTGCGATAAACGGGTTCATTACCATACATCTTCTTAACTACTTCTCAATATTCGGTTTCTCAATCTCTACGATTGCGGATTTCTTCATTGGAATTCTGCAGTTTTTGTTATTGCCGAATTCTACGATTACTACTTCATCCATCACATCAATCACAACACCGTAAAATCCGCCGGTTGTTACTACACTATCTCCGGTTGCTAAAGTGGAAAGCATTAACTGAGTTTGTTTCTGTTGTTTCTTCTGAGGACGAATCAACATAAAGTAAAGTAAAAGTCCAAGAACAAGTACCTCTCCTACGATCATAATCCATGATCCGCTTGATGATGTTCCTGTTGTTGTTAATAACATAAAATTGTTCATAATATAATACCTCCTGGTTTATTTGTTTTTTTATAATTCAATGCCATCCGCAACTAATCCTCGCTTCTAGCAAATCCTTCTAACTTTTGACGTTTGTATTCCTGATAACGTTTTGCCCTGATGGCTTCTCTTATCTCTTCCATCATATGATTGTAAAAATAAAGATTATGAATTACCATCATACGCATTCCAAGCATCTCGTTTGCCTTAAGTAAATGTCTGACATAAGCACGGCTGTAATATCTGCAGGTCGGACATTGGCATCCAACTTCAATCGGTCTTGCATCAAGTTCATACTTTGCATTGAGAAGATTCATCTTCCCAAAGTTAGTATAGGCATTCCCATGTCTTCCATTTCTCGAAGGATAGACACAGTCAAAGAAATCAACTCCGCGGTCAACCGCTTCTAATATATTCGCCGGTGTTCCGACGCCCATCAGATATACTGGTTTTTCTAAAGGCAGATAAGGAACTGTTTCTTCTATAATACGATACATTTCATCATGGCTTTCACCTACAGCTAGCCCACCCAGTGCATATCCATCTAAGTTCAGCTGAGAGATTCTCTTCGCATGTTCAATACGAATATCAGCATATGTTCCGCCCTGATTGATGCCAAATAACATCTGTTTCTGATTAATCGTGTCTTCAAGACCGTTCAGGCGATTCATCTCAATCTTGCACCGCTCTAACCAACGTGTCGTTCTATCGACAGAATTCTGCATATATTCTCTGGTTGCTGGATGTGGCGGGCATTCATCAAAAGCCATTGCGATTGTGGAGGCCAGATTGGATTGTATCTGCATACTTTCCTCAGGTCCCATGAATATCTTACGTCCGTCAATATGAGAATTAAAATATACGCCTTCTTCTTTAATTTTGCGAAGTTTCGCAAGGGAAAACACTTGGAACCCACCGGAATCCGTCAAGATCGGCTTATCCCAAACCATGAATTTATGGAGGCCGCCCAACTGTCTGATTACTTTATCTCCTGGTCTCACATGTAAATGATACGTGTTGGATAATTGTACCTGTGTTCCGATATCATGAAGATCCATCGTAGACACTGCACCTTTAATCGCTGCTACTGTCCCGACATTCATAAAAACTGGCGTCTGTATTGTTCCATGGACGGTAGTAAACTCTCCGCTTTTTGCTCTGCCATCCTGCTCTATTAATTTATACATAATATATTAATTCCTGCTTTCTTATTCTGAAGCTGATACAATTTTCCAAAGATTGAAACAAGTACCAATTTTATAATTTCTTCCTATTTTACAACATTACAAGTATACCTTTAAAACACTTTCTTTTCAACTAAAATATCTGAATATGTGAATTTTATTTCCGAATCATTTATGCTTAATTTTGTAAGCTTACCTTATAATAATAAGTAGTTAATGCTTATTACGTTTCAAGCTTTGTATATTATTACTAATAAATATGGAATATTATAGAATATAATGCCATTTTAGATAAATTTGATTGCATTATTTAGTGTAAATTGATAGAATGGACCTGAATATTTTATATCACAGACATAACTATTTGCGGAGGTTCGTTCACATGTCGATTAAAAAATCATTACGCATTTTACTAATCATATCATCCATGATTCCGGTTGTATTAATGTCCGTCATTGTTTATATATTACTTACCAGCAGGTTGAATGACATTAATTCCAATAACTTGCAGCAGATCGCGGAAGCAAATAAAAGTGGTCTAGAAGCCATGATTGATATACAACGAACAGAAGTTTCTCTTCTTGCAATTCAGAATGAATTGGTTGGATTAGTTAAAAGTAGTAACAATTCCAGTAATTATTCTCCCAATAAAGCTAATAAGCTATTATCTATTCGAGGTGCCGGTTATGAATCCTGCGAATATATTTCTCTTTTTAATGTCAACAAAGAAATTGTTGCATGTTCGGACTCCTCTTTAATTGGAACAGCGATAAATTATGATACTTCAATCAAATATTTATATTTAACACGAAAAATCGTAATTGGTGCTAGCGGACTGAGAGCAATAGCAGAATCCGGTCAAACAATTTATACAATTGATATCGGCTGCCCGATTATAGATTCTACAAACAATGCCGTAATCGGATATGTAATCAGTACAATCAGCACTTCTTATTTTAATAACTTCCTAAAATCAATTTCCTTTGGAGAAACCGGCAGTGGTATTTTACTCGATCGAAGCGGTACAATTATCTATCATCCCAATTCTTCACTTATTGGCCAGAATATCAACTCAGAGAAGTTATCCCGCTTACTGAATGATTATAATACGGGAATCATCCCTGCCAGCGGCTCATTTGATAACCGTTATGATAACATCTCAAGATCTTATGGTTATTGTATTCTTCCCGATTTGGACTGGGTTTTACTTGTAAGGCAGGATCTTTCGGAGATTCATTCTCCAACGAATATTGTACCGGCTGTATTATTCGGAATCTGCACGGGCATTCTGTTTCTTGTTCTTATCTTTTCCAACGCACTTGCCAAGAGTATATCAGAACCCATCGTTTCACTACGTGATGCAATGAGAACAGCCTCGAATGGCAACTTGACAATTCAGTCTAATATTAAATCTAACAACGAACTTGGAGAATTGTCCAAAAATTTCAATAAAATGCTTCATATCATTAAAACAAACTATGAAGATTTAGCTTCTATGCATGATGAACTTCTTTCTAATGAAGAACAGTTAAGATCAAATTACGATCATATTGAATTTCTAGCCTATCATGATACCCTGACTAATCTTCCCAATAAATTAGCCTTTCTTGATTATGTGAATGCGGTTCTGGCCTCTTCCTCCTCTCATCAGAAAACTCACGCAGTATACTTTGTCGATCTAGACAATTTCAAGGCAGTGAATGATACCCTGGGGCATGAATACGGAGATGCTTTATTAGTAAAGACTGCACAGCTGCTTACTTCTATCCTCGGCGAAAATGGAATGCTTGCACGAGCTGGTGGAGATGAGTTTCTACTATTTAAAGAAGATCTTTCTTTTAAAGAAAATGCCGTTGAATTTGCCGCACAGGTAATTGACTGTTTTCGTAATCCTCTTGATCTCGATGGTGAAACTGTTCACGTTTCTATGAGCATCGGTATCTCTCTTTATCCCGAGAACGGTATTTCATCCAATACTCTAATTAAGAATTCAGATATCGCCATGTATAAATCAAAAGACACCGGTAAAAACAAATATACTTTGTTTGATTTAATCATGGAAGAGGAACTGAGTCGTAATACGATTATTATAGAAATCCTTAGGAATGCAATTACCAGCAGGGAGATTTATATCAAGTATCAACCCCTAGTAGAACTGGAATCAAATAGTGTAG
>JBASOB010000349.1:0-2331 GCA_049657865.1 Mobilitalea sp. | reverse complement strand
ATATTCAGGATCACAGCTAAATCACAGACACACATTTCTTGCTTATCTAGAGCCCATAACATCTTAATTCTAGTACTATCTCCAAATATCTTGAAGAAATCAGCGAGATCATATAATTTTTCATCTTCAATCATGTGTCGCCTGACTTCATCCACTGTATCTTGATGAATTATTTCGCAGTCACATGCTGCAAATTTATTCTCTTGTTCCATCGTTGAACCCTCCCTATTCGTCAATTGCTTACTAAGTTTAGTTAATCAAATTGTAAGATAATCATTTTACTATATTGATCACTTTGATTGTGAATGCATTATGTCTTAGTTGAACAACTGTTCAACTGTTTGATTTTATTATATTATATTTTCTATTTGAATGCAATAGTATTTTTATATATTTCCATAAATATTATCATAACTTTTTCAACCGACTAAATATAATTTCATGATGTATTGATAGAAATCGCATCGACTTATCTATCTGTTTAGCGATTTAATAAAAACTGCTGCTGCACCTCCCCTCTTCTTATTTATACAAAAGGAGGTGCCACAGCAGTCTATGCTTCATTATTTAAATCATCGTCATCGTCCGATATTTAGCCTTATGGAATCGGATGCAGAAACAGAGGGCTCGAAATCCCCAGTCAATCGTCATTGCGACCCATACTCCTAAAACTCCCATCTCAAACTGGATTGCCAGTACATAGCTGAAACCGATTCGCCATATCCACATGGAAATCATGGACACCCACATCGTATATTTCACATCATTCGATGCCCTCAGTGCATTGGGAAGTGCAAATGCCAACGGCCAAATGAGGGAAGCCAAAATACAATGGTAGATAAGTAATTTGGTGGCAATCTGTGTCGTTTCAGGAGAAACATGATATAATTTTAAGATGACCGGTATCAGGACTATAATGATAATATTAAGACCAATCATTAGTTTATATGCAAATACTAACAACTTACGTGTATACAACTTCACAGCATTATAATCTCCTGCTCCTACGCATTGACCAACTACGGTAAGCAGCGCCAGGCTCATTGCAGATCCGGGAAGAGTGCCTAGGTTACCGATGGTGCCTGCAATCGCATTGGCCGTGATAGCCGAGGTTCCAAGTCCTGCAATGATGCCCTGAACTAATATCTTACCTATTTGGAAAACACTGTTTTCTAAACCATTTGGTATCCCGATGCGGAGAATCCGTTTGATCATAAAAAGATCAATTCTAAAGCTTCTTATTATATTCACATGAATGACATGCTTCGGGTTTTTAAGAAGTATCATCATCGTTACTGCTGAGAACATTCTAGATCCCAAGGTAGCGATTGCTGCTCCAGCAACCCCCATATCGAAGACGAAGATCAAGAGATAACATCCAATGATATGAAGTATATTCATAATTAATGATACCGTCATGGAAACTTTGGAATTACCCATGGTACGAAACAGGGCTGCGCATGCATTATAAAGTGCGATAAAAGGATATGACATTGCTGAGTAGAAAAAGTAAATTTTTGCATTTGTCATAACATCCATATCTACATCACCAAACAGGAACTTCAAGGCACTATTTCCACCAAGAAGAGCTAAGGACATAATACCGAGTGATAGCACAAAAACAGTTGCAACCAGCTGTTCTCCAGCGATGCACGCTTTATTGCCTTCTTTATGTCCGATAAACTGAGCCGCAACTACAGCACCTCCAGTTGCCAGAGCACTAAACAAGCTGATTAGCAGTACATTAATGCTATCGACAATGGAAACACCAGATACTGCAGCCTCTCCTACATTAGTTACCATCATACTGTCAACCATGCCTACGGTTACTGCAAGTGCTTGCTCTATGATTAATGGAATGATTAATCTCATCAGGTCTTTTTTACTAAACATTTCATCGCCTCTTATACTCTAATATGTTCTTTTCAGTATAGTTATCAATATTATCATACCGAATTAGTAAAATCAATACTTAGGATTCTTTTTCGACACCTGCTAAGTTAGCGATTCACCTGATAATTCCCCGATTTCCTTATTCCTTTACATAAGTCATATCAACTTCAAAAGGTGTTTCTGTATCAACTCCGGATAGAAGTTCATTAAAATCTCCTACTAATTTCACTTTATCAATTCCGAAAGAATCATGCAAAACCAAAGTTGCACAGATTGAATTAATAATATTGTAAGTAGCTGAACTTGACCCATAGTTTCCATGTTCTTCAATTGGAACATTTTCATGGAGACTCACATAGGCAACTCCCTCTTTAACGGTCACTTCAATAACTTCAACTTCCTTCGGCATAGCTGCGAAGAGTTCACTGTTTTTAGGAC
>JBASOB010000348.1:0-5181 GCA_049657865.1 Mobilitalea sp. | reverse complement strand
CCTAATCTATGGTCGTTACCAGGATTAGAAGCTGATACACGAAGTAAATCGGCATGCTCGTCTACTGCTTTTAAGATTGCTGCTAATATCAATAGGAATTGAACATTTTCATGAGGCGTTTTACCAGGTTTTAAGAGGTTCACGCCAGTATCGGTAAGCATAGACCAGTTGTCATGTTTTCCCGAACCATTCACTCCTGCAAAAGGTTTTTCATGTAGCAGACAAGCCATATTATGACGATTTGCAACTTTCTTCATGCTTTCCATTACCAGCTGATTATGATCAGTTGCTATGTTTGCTGTATCAAAAATAGGTGCTAGTTCATGCTGACCAGGGGCAACTTCATTATGCTGTGTTTTTGCAGTAACACCCATCTTCCAAAGCTCAATATTAAGCTCTTTCATAAATAGTGCTACTCTCTCTTTAATACTTCCGAAATAATGGTCATCTAATTCTTGTCCCTTTGGCGGCATAGAACCAAATAGCGTTCTGCCTGTAAAGATAAGATCATCTCTCTGTAGGAATTTCGCTTTGTCTACCAGGAAATATTCCTGTTCTGGTCCGACAGAAGGACTCACCCTTTTTGCATCTGAACCAAATAATTTCAAGATACGAACAGCTTGTGTATTCAGTGCTTCCATAGAACGAAGAAGCGGTGTTTTCATATCAAGTGCTTCACCGGTATAGGAACAAAAAGCAGTTGGGATACAAAGTGTAACACCTGCGGCATCTTCTCTTAAAAATGCAGGTGAGGTGCAGTCCCATGCTGTATACCCTCTGGCTTCAAAAGTATTACGTAAACCACCTGATGGAAAAGAAGATGCATCTGGTTCTCCTTTAATTAATTCTTTGCCTGAGAACTCCATGATGACTTTACCATCTGAGGTTGGGCTAATAAAGGAATCATGTTTTTCAGCTGTAATTCCGGTCATAGGTTGAAACCAATGGGAGTAATGCGTAGCTCCACGTTCAATTGCCCAGTCCTTCATTGCATTAGCAACAACTTCTGCTATATTGGGATCTAGATCTTCACCATTCTCTATTGTCTTTCTGAGAGTTGCGTAAACCTTTTTTGGCAGACGTTCTATCATTGTTGCCTCGTTAAACACATCAATACCAAATATATCCGTCAATTTTTCCGACATATCATTTTCCTCCTTCTATTTTGAAAAAGGCGTCCCCAATAACTTGAGAACACCCCCATTCACACGTGAATAATTATATATTGTTATACCATGAATTCCGTAAAAAGGAAAGCATTTTTTAACATTTTTAATATTAACATCCTATTCCAAGTACCATTCATCTTTTTTTGTTTCTTCTTCTGAAGGTTCTTCTTCTTTTGGCATATATTTTTTCAATACACGCTCCATAAGGAAGGATATCAACAGTGTTGATACCGCCGGAATGATGAAAATCGCAATCGGAATAGCAATCACTCCGACTATTGCTGCAGCTGTAATGATTAATACTCCTACCGTAGAGGGAAGATGTCTCATCGACATAAAAGAGGCTGCTTTCAGCAACTGCTTCACTGTCATATCAAATCTAGATAAAATCGGAAAGATATAAACTGCAAAACATGAGATTAAAAAGGTGATTGCAACAAAAACACCAAATAATATGGAAGCTTTATTGGTTCCATTGAGATTAGCCCAAGCCCAGTAAAGATCAAATCCAAGAATAATATAGGCAACCGTAAGACCAACACCGGTAAGTGCTCCACGCTTAAAATTCAATTTAAAGGACTTAAAAAACTCTCTATATAAATAGCCACGTTCACGACGAATCACCTTTACAGTAACATAATATAATGCTGTATTCGCCGGTCCTATTGTAATAATCGGAATACAAAGTATCGCCCAAATAACACTGATAAATAACATATCGCATATTTTACCAAGTGCAGTAAAGAATCCATTATCCATATTAAACAAATTGCTCATAATCAATCTCCCTCAAACTTATTTCTTATATATTAACACATCTACCTTGATATAAAAAGTGAAATTATTATTAACTGACTGCATTATACCAATAATAAAGATATCGGCGCAGGAATCTGTATCTTCCTTTGCCGATATCTTATGGATTGTATCCTGTGATCAAAACTGCTATATATTGGGTATTATTGACATTCTAATTACTACTGTCCTATCTCCGCTGTCTTAATAAATAATTTAGATTTTATCTATCTCAGCAAAGAAACCATGAAAAATTTAGTAACAGTCATCCAAAATTTGGAAGTACTCCTGAGGATGTAAGCAGGCAGGACAAAGTGCCGGTGCTGAGTCACCTTCATGAACATATCCACAATTAATGCATTTCCAGAATACTATACCGTCTTTCTTAAATACAGTACCATTCTCAATATTTGCGAGAAGTGCAAGATATCTTTCCTCATGATGTTTTTCTACTTTTGCAATGAGAAGAATACGAGCTGCAATATCCGAGAATCCTTCCTCTTTAGCTGTCAGCGCAAAACCAGGATAGTCAACTGCATTCTCTTCATGTTCTCCGGCTGCTGCTGATTTCAAATTCGCAACGGTATCACCAAATGCAAATGGATAGGTTGCATTAATTTCTACTGGTGCAGGATTCTCACCATCAAGATGTTCTAATGCCATCTTCATAAATACCTTCGCATGCTCTTTCTCGTTATCTGCAGTTTCCATAAAAATATTAGAAATCTGCTTGTAGCCTTCTTTGCCTGCAACGGAAGCAAAATATGTATATCTTAATCTTGCCTGCGCTTCACCAGCAAAAGCTTTCATTAAATTTTCCAGTGTCTTTGTTCCTCTTAAATTTGCCATTTGTGTTACCTCCTTCAATGTGTTAGTAATAGTTCTATATATTACTATTTCACGGGTTTTTGATAGTGGCTTTCAAAAACACCTGACACTACTATAACATATTTTTACTAATATGCCAATAAGCTTTCTTAACTATGACAGCATATGAATAAATAATCCACTTCTAAGCTTTGGTTCAAACCAAGTGGATTTCGGTGGCATTAGCTTCTCGGCATCCGCTACTTCAAACAATTCATTAATTGAGGTAGGATACATAGAAAACGCAACTGTCATATCGTCTGCTACTCTTCGCTCCAGCTCCAATAGGCCACGAATTCCACCAATAAAATCAATCCGCTCATCCGTACGGGGATCTCCAATGCCAAGTATCGGAGAAAGCAGATAATCCTGCAGAATTGATACATCAAGAGATGCAACGGGATCGTCAACAGCAAGCAATGCTTTTTTTGCAGTCAGCTTATACCATTTACCCTGAAGATACATTCCAAAGTCTGCTTTCTTATCCGGTGAAAATGGTGCCTTTCCCAATAAACTGACTTCAAAACTATTCTTAATTTTACCAATGAATTCTTCTTCTGTCATACCATTAAGATCTTTTACTGCTCGATTATATGGCATAATCATTAATTGATCATGTGGAAACAGTACGGATAGAAAATAATTGAACTCTTCTTGACCAGTGAACTGAGGATTCTCTTTTCTTCGTTTTAATCCCACTTTCACTGCTGATGCTGCCCTGTGATGTCCATCCGCAATATAAATACTGTTAATAGAAGCAAAGGCATCCTTGATTAATCCGATTCGCTCTTCTTCACAGATTCTCCATACAATATGAGTAATCCCATCAAGGGATGTAAAACGGTAGATAGGCTCTTCCCTTTTAACATCTGCTATAACTTCATTCATTATCTGATTTGACCTGTATGCTAGGAATATCGGGCCTGTATGGGCATTGCAGGTATCCACATGGTGAATACGGTCAATTTCCTTATCTTCTCTAGTATTCTCGTGTTTCTTAATTGTATTGTTAAGATAATCGTCAATTGAGGCACATGCAACTAAACCTGTCTGGGAGCGTCCCTCCATAATTAACTCATATGCGTAGTAACATTCCCGATCTTCCTTAATCAGTATGCCGTCATCCATCATTGTTTGTAGTAATTCTTTTGCTTTTGCATAGACCCTCGGATCATAGGTGTCAACACTGTCATCAAAATTAGTTTCTGCGCGGTCGACCTTTAAAAAAGATTTCGGTTCCTTGCTGACTTCCTGTTTTGCTTCTTTACGGCTGTAAACATCATAAGGAAGTGCAGCTACTTTTTGAGCTACCTCTGAATTGGGTCTGACACATAGAAATGGTTTTATTATTGCCATATTGATTTCTCCTGTCTGTATTAGTTTGCTGAAAAATCGGGGTAGAAGGAATCTGCTGATTAGATAGGAAACAGCAAATAACTAATACCCCGATAGATTAGCTTAATTTAAAATCAAATCTTTATTTCACCATTCTAACCTTTAATACCCCCTGGATTGCTGCAAGCTTAGCTGCCACGTCTTCAGAAATGGTTTCTTCAACATCGAGTATGGTATAAGCATAATCTCCTCTGCTCTTATTCACCATATCAGCAATATTAACATTAGCGGAAGAAAATGCTCCGGTAAACTGTGCTAACATATTAGGGATATTTCTGTGAAGAATCGTAATACGTCCCTTTGTTGTGCATACACCTGCATCACAATTCGGAAAATTAACAGAATTACGAATGTTTCCATTCTCCA
Organism: Mobilitalea sp.; assembly: GCA_049657865.1. GTDB lineage: Bacteria > Bacillota > Clostridia > Lachnospirales > Lachnospiraceae > Mobilitalea. The sequence continues at coordinate 589 of JBASOB010000348.1, read as the reverse complement.
TAAAGTCACGCAATTCCTTTACTGCCATCATAGCACAGTTATCTTCGGATTCTTCTGTTGATGCTCCAAGATGTGGAATAGCGATACAATTCTTCATCTGAGCTGATTTCGCATTCGGGAAATCAGTTACATATTTTGCAACTTTTCCAGAGGTCAATGCAACTGCGATATCATCATCATTTACCAACAGATCTCTTGCAAAATTCAAGATAGTAACTCCGTCTTTCATCTTGGAGATGGTATCTGAATTAATCATTTCTTTTGTATTTACATTCGGGTCTGCATCCTCAATTAACGGAACATGAACCGTAATGAAATCACATTCTCTGTAGATGTCTTCTCTTGCTTTTACATGTACGATATCACGGGATAAATTCCATGCACTGTCTACGGAGATGAAAGGATCATAGCCATACACCTTCATGCCAAGTCGGTTTGCTGCATTGGCAACTAATACTCCGATTGCTCCAAGACCAATCACGCCTAGTTTTTTGCCCATGATTTCTTTACCGGCAAATTGTCCTTTTCCTTTTTCAACTAATTTACCAACAGAGGGGTCTTCTTTCACCGTCTGTACCCAGTTTACACC
>JBASOB010000347.1:0-6047 GCA_049657865.1 Mobilitalea sp. | reverse complement strand
TCATATGCCCAACCGTCTCCACCGAAGATCCACTGTGATTTCTTAGCTAAGAAGTCCTGATCTTTCAGTACATCTTTTGCCTCTGCTCCACATGTGTTTAGTGCTGCTACTAATTTATCAGTTGCTGCTGCATTCTCGCCGGTGCTTTCATAAGTTGCAATCCAATTAGCGATTGACTCTTTCACATCTGCTTTATCTGTAGTTTCTGAAATAGCAACTAACTTATCTTTTAATCTTGCTCTCATTGTCTGGTTAGCAAGTGACATACCCAAACCGAATTCAGCATTATCTTCGAATAAAGAGTTAGCCCATGCTGGTCCCTTACCTGCTTTATTTACTGTATATGGTGTTGAAGGCATTGATCCACCCCAGATTGAAGAACATCCGGTAGCTTGTGCGATCATCATTTTATCACCAAATAACTGTGTAATTAATTTAGCATATGGAGTTTCACCACAACCTGCACAAGCGCCTGAGAACTCAAGTAAAGGCTGTTTGAACTGACTGCCCTTAACTGTTGTCTCTTTAAACTTCTCAGCAACTTCAGGTTTCATATCAATTGTCAATGCATATGCTGCACTGTCTTTTTCCTCTAATTGAGTTTCAAGAGGTGACATTGTGAGAGCTTTAACGCCCTTCTTACCAGGACATACATTTGCACAAGATCCACATCCGGTACAGTCAAGTACGGATACTGTCATAGCAAATTCCATTCCAGCAAGACCTGTCATTGGAGTCTTTTTCATTGCTGCAGGAGCATTAGCAGATTCTTCAGCTGATAATACAACTGGACGAATTACTGCATGAGGACATACATAAGCACAGAAATTACATTGGATACAGTTATCAGGATTCCAAGATGGAACATCTACTGCAATACCACGTTTTTCGTATGCTGAAGTTCCTTGTGGAAGAGTACCATCAACCTTATCTGCAAATACAGATACAGGAAGATTATTACCCATCTGAGCACTTACAGGGATAAGAACATTGTTAACGAAGTCAACTACGTCTTTTCTACCTTCTGTAGCTACACCAAGAATATCTTCATCCTTGCAATCTTTCCAGCTTGCAGGAACTTTAATCTCATTAATATCGGTAATACCGCGATCGATAGCTGCATGATTCATGGCAACGATAGCATCGCCTTTCTTGCTATAAGAATAGGTTGCAGCATCTTTCATATATTTAACTGCTTCTTCTACTGGAATGATGTTAGCAAGTTTGAAGAAAGCTGCTTGAAGGATCGTATTGATACGTCCGCCTAAACCGATTTCTTTACCAATTGCAATACCATCAATGGTATAGAATTTAATATTGTTTTCTGCAATGAAGCGTTTTACCTGACCTGGTAAGTTCTGCTCGATTTCATCCATATTCCAACCACAGTTAAGTAAGAATGTGCCGCCTTCTTTTAATTCCTGAACCATGTTGTATTGTCTTACATAGGAAGGATTATGACAAGCTACAAAATTAGCTTCTGTAATGAGGTAAGTAGATTTAATTGGTTTCTTACCAAATCTTAAATGGGACATCGTAACACCACCAGATTTTTTGGAGTCATAATCAAAGTAAGCCTGAGCGTACATAGGAGTATGATCACCGATGATCTTAATAGAGTTCTTATTAGCACCAACAGTTCCATCTGCACCAAGTCCCCAGAACTTACAATTTATTGTTCCTTCAGGAGTAGTAAGTGGGATTTTCTTAGTATCAAGAGATAAATTAGTTACATCATCATTGATACCAATTGTAAATGTCTTCTTGGTTGTATTGCTATAAACAGCAGCAATCTGAGATGGTGTTGTATCTTTAGATCCTAAACCATAACGGCCGTTAAATACAGGAATATCTTTGAACTTACTGTCTTTAATTGATGCAACAACGTCTAAGAATAAAGGCTCGCCTAAAGAACCAGGCTCTTTTGTTCTGTCTAATACAGTGATTTTCTTAACAGATGCAGGAATTGTATCAAGTAAATGCTTTGCACTGAAAGGACGGTACAGATGACATTTTACAAGACCAACTTTTTGTCCGTTTGCATTTAAGAAATCGATTGTTTCTTCGATTGTCTCATTTACAGAACCCATAGCGATGATGACTTGTTCTGCATCAGGAGCACCATAATAATTAAAGAGTTTGTAATCAGTACCAATCTTCTTGTTAACTTGGTTCATATAATCTTCTACGATAGCAGGAACTGCATCGTAATATCCATTACAAGCTTCTCTTGCCTGGAAGAATACGTCAGGATTCTGTGCTGAACCACGAAGTACTGGATGTTCTGGATTAATAGCATGACGACGGAAAGAATCAACTGCGTCCATATCTACCATATCTTTAAGATCATCATAATCCCATGTTTCGATTTTCTGAATTTCATGAGAAGTTCTGAATCCATCGAAGAAATGCATGAAAGGTATTCTGCTCTTAATTGCTGCTAAATGAGCTACTGCACCTAAATCCATAACTTCTTGAGGACTATCGCTACAAAGCATAGCTACACCAGTCTGACGACATGCATAGATATCTGAATGATCTCCAAAAATCGACAATGCATGGCTTGCTAAAGCACGAGCAGATACATGGAATACGCCTGGAAGTAACTCGCCTGCGATTTTATAAAGATTTGGGATCATAAGTAATAAACCTTGAGATGCTGTATAAGTTGTAGTTAAAGCACCTGCTGCTAAAGAACCATGTACTGTTCCTGCTGCTCCTGCTTCAGACTGCATCTCAACAACCTTAACCTCTTGTCCAAATATGTTTTTTCTGCCATCTGCTGACCATTTATCGGTCACCTCGGCCATTACTGAGCTCGGTGTAATTGGATAGATTGCTGCAAGATCAGTAAACGCGTAAGACACGTGTGCTGCTGCATTATTTCCGTCCATTGTTTTCATTTTCCTTGCCATTGAAATGTCCTCCTTAATTTTACCTTAGTTTGAGTGCAAAAGTGCATGGCGAATTTACGTTCGCTACACGCTTTTACACTCAAGCTAAATTCACATGGAATAGAATCATAATAAGTTTGATTCGTCGATTAATGATTATACCACATAATGTTTCATTTTGGAACATTAAAAGTGAAATAACATTATAAAAAACTATTTAATTTTTTTATTAAATCTGTACATTTTTTATTCAAATTGCAGTAAACAACTCATTATACTAACTATAACCTATATAAATAAATAAAATATCTATTTTCTTCACAGCTATGCTTTTGGGGGAGTACGATGAACCAAATAAAATTATAATAGGCAAAACATCTTAGATGCTCTGCCTGCTATAATTTCTTATTTGATGTGTTCGTTTTATCCGGAACAGGGATCTACTTATATTATAAGCTATAGAACTGAAATGGAATTATTATTTAGAGTATAAAGATATACATGATTTGATAGAATTTCTTCCTCCGGAACCTGAGTTTGATTTACGTCACTCACCATATCAAGCAGGGCATCCCTATCTAACGATTTGCTTGCTTTTACAAGAATCACTTCATGAATACTGCTGGGAAGGATATAGAGATCAGATTGAATAATACCGGCAAAGTCACGAAGGACATTTTCATACAGCAAACATGCAGCTCCATTGATTCCTTTTTGATTTGATAAAATATACATCTTATGTTGGTTCGAACTCGCTGTACCAGATAAAAGTTGATTAAACACCTCATCATTGATTGCTTCTTCACAGTTATTCTTTAATTCCTCTGCCAGCATACTTCGGATTACTTCATCCATACTGCGGATGGAATCCGGGAAAAGTCTTTTTGTATTGTCAACGGCCAAGAGTTGCAAATCTTTCAGAGAAGTTTTCCAAGCTTTCATATGATCATTCGTAATACGAATTGTTCCGATTCCATCCTCATCATCTCTTACCAAACAATGAAATGTTATTGCGAGATCCAGATATATAATATGAGGGATTTTATCCAACAGTTTCTGATTCCGATCAAAGCTTACGAGACGATAGATTATATAGGGCTTCATTTCCTCATAGGAATAGGAAAAGTTGTTATCTGCAATTGGAAGTACGCAGTTTCGATATATCGCGCATAGCTTTTCTCCTAATTCCATCACGCTTGTTCCTCCTGTATATGCTTCGTAATATGGTAACAGGTAAATATTAGGAGCATAATTTTCTCCGTTTTTAAGTACCACTAAGCTATCAAGTTCAAGAGCATTGTTCTTGGTAACTTTGTAGATTTTAACCGAATACTCCTCTCCCATCTTCTTTTGAACTATCTCTGTAATTGTGTCAACAAAGGAATAATAATCGGTGATCGATTCTTGAACCATCTGAACCATTTGCATGAATCCTCCTTTAAATTATTTTTATATCATATATTATTTAAATCATTGGATCTCACAGGATTAAGGAAATAATTAATATTACTCAGAGCAACCTTAAAATTCAGGAACTGTGGTTAGTATTATGTTAGAAGGCCATCTCTCTATATATAGTTGGCATTGTTGTCGAGAATTTGGATAGGATGACAGCTTAGATTACTTTTAGATTTACAGATAAACTTCTAATAGATTTACTGATAAGATTACGGCTTGGATCTACTGATAAGATTACGGCTTGGATTTACTGATAAGATTACTGCTTGGATTTACTGATAAGATTACGGCTTGGATTTACTGATAAGATTACTGCTTGGATTTACTGATAAGATTACGGCTTGGATTTACTGATAAGATTACTGCTTGGATTTACTGATATGCTTCCGATGGATTTACTAATAGGATTACTATTTGAAACTACTTATTAGACTACTGCCAGAACTGTTACTAGAATATTGTTAGAAAAAGTTGATACTGATTATTTACAGATACCCGTTTGATACGAAATGCTCAATTGGATGATTTAGCTATCTTTAGTTTAACAAATAAAACTATAACTGGCAAGTGTTTTGTTCCCATATTTTTACATAATATTTTTTCATTTTTTAGTGCATAATAACGAACTCCTGCCTGCACTAAGTGATAGGAGAACCTGCGACGGAGCATAAAATGTCCACATTAATATGGAGGAGAAGGCATAAAGTATATGATAGGTACGTTCGGGAATTTCAATAAATCCAGATAAATTAAAGAAGGCTACATTAATATCGCATAATAAGAACAGGATCATTCCCGCTGCAAATAATAGGTTACTCCTCTCGGACGGTTCCTTTACTGCTACTTTTATTGACAGGATTACATTCGTAAGAATACAAACAAAATATAATACACTGGCAACGAGAAGACTCTCCATTGTAATATTCCTACCAATAAGAAATGCACATATCACTGCTGCTGTCACTACTTGAAGAAGGAATCTGAAGATTAGTATAGGAAGAAGACTTCTCACCGTTAATTCAGAATCATTTCGTCGGTCTATAATCGTTAGCCGCATACTATGAAGTTGGTGAGCTATGATAAAGGTAATAAGTCCATACATATAATAATCTGTCAGTAAAATAAAAATATCTGAAATCATTGTAAACATTATGGCTGCCTGAAGGCAGATAAGTGATCCCTGCAAACTGCTCCGCCCATTAAAAAATATGCTTCTGCCAGTGCTTTTCGGGTAGAAAAGCACATAGCATAAGCATATTACTATGATTGTAAATTTAATTTTACTAGAAAGAGAGATACTTCCTCCGCTGATATCTAAGAATAAAAAAGCAGCATACAAAATCACTTGGATTAGTATAAATAAGAACGTAACGTTCACTTTTCCAATCAGTTTGCTCACTTTGGTTTCTCCTTCGATTGTCATTTATTATCCGATGAAATCAGCCTGACTCTTAAGAAATATAGCAGCCTGCTCCTTAGGAACAGCCTTGCTGTATAAAAAGCCTTGGGCTTTATTGCAATTAGAATCTTTCAGGAAGGATTCCTGTTCATTGTTTTCAACACCTTCCGCAATTACAAACAAATCAAGATTTCTAGCAAGGGTGATAATAGTCTGGATAATTTTTTGATCACAGGTATCTTCCATTACCGTATTCAAAAAGCTCTTGTCAATCTTTAAATTGCTTACTGGAAGCC
>JBASOB010000346.1:0-5000 GCA_049657865.1 Mobilitalea sp. | reverse complement strand
GTATTGTATAGTACTATAGAAGGTCTTGCAGATTGCTCTTAGAATGAAAACAGAGATACAACTTTCCGATTGAAGTTAATTCTATTTTATTTAGACATAATCTGTCTTTCTCCTGTGTTAGTATGTTACCTGTAAGAGTGAACACAACCAAATATGTCATAATGCATAAGAAAACAATGAATTATCGTGATAATGACAATTCTGCATTTATGTATTGACATTGCTATTGAAATAAGTTACTATAATTCAAGAACATTAGTTCGTATTCGGGAGGATTTTTCCTCCGTCACAAGGGAGATTAGAGATGGCAAAGGATGATAAGATTAGAGCACTTGAATCTGCTGTAGCACAGATTGAGAAACAATATGGCAAAGGTTCTATCATGAAACTTGGTGATACCAATGCTAGTATGAACATCGAAACAGTACCTACTGGATCTATCAGCTTAGATATAGCACTTGGTTTAGGCGGCGTTCCAAAGGGAAGAATTATAGAAGTATACGGTCCGGAATCCAGTGGTAAGACAACAATCGCATTGCATATGGTTGCAGAAGTTCAAAAGAGAGGTGGTATCGCCGGCTTTATCGATGCTGAGCATGCCTTAGATCCTGCTTATGCAAAGCATATCGGTGTAGATATTGATAATTTATATATTTCTCAGCCGGATAATGGTGAGCAGGCTCTTGAGATTACGGAAACTATGGTACGTTCCGGAGCAGTTGATATCGTAATCATTGACTCGGTAGCTGCCTTAGTACCAAAAGCTGAAATTGATGGTGAGATGGGTGATTCACATATGGGTCTTCAAGCAAGACTTATGTCTCAGGCGCTCAGAAAGCTTACCGCAGTTATCAGTAAATCGAATTGTATTGTAGTATTTATTAATCAGCTTCGAGAAAAAGTTGGAGTAATGTTTGGAAGTCCTGAAACTACGACCGGTGGACGCGCTCTTAAATTCTATGCCTCCATCCGTTTGGACATCAGGAGAATTGAATCCTTAAAACAGGGTGGCGAAGTAATTGGTAATCGAACAAGAGTAAAAGTTGTTAAGAATAAGATTGCTCCTCCCTTCAAAGAGGCAGAATTCGATATCATGTTTGGTAAAGGAATTTCTAAAGAAGGAGATGTACTCGATTTAGCTTCTGATGCTAATATCATTATTAAAAGTGGTGCATGGTATGCCTATAATGATGCTAAGATTGGTCAAGGCAGAGAGAATGCAAAACAGTATTTAATTGAGAATCCCGAGATATACTCCGAGGTAGAATTAAAAGTAAGAGAGAAGTATATGATACTACCTTCAAAGAATTATAATGAGACGCTGTAATAATTCATAATATTGATTCATGTATCGTATTAGGCTGTCCTAAAGGAGTAGTCAATAGAAAGTTTCCTATGTAAGGATAACCATCTATTAACAGTTTCTTTATGACAGCCTTTTATTAATTAATATTTAGCCTTATCAGCTATTCCTATCTCCATGATACTCTATTAAGGTTATGTCGCCAAATAGCATTCCTATTCGCTATGCTAACAAAAATGTATTTATTATCCCCTCTTAAAAGTTAAAAGATACAAATTTTAACTCAATACAGCTTCCCCCATATTGTCTATATAAAATGTTTAGGAGTATAAATTTATGATTATAACACGTTTTGAAGAACTGGATAAATCGAAAGTAAGAATCTATATTGATGAAGAATATGCTTTTTTGTTATATCGTAAAGATATAAAACGTTTTAAGTTAGAAGAAGGTGAACCCATTTCACAGGAACGTTACGATGAGATAATGGAAGACACTATCTTCAGACGCGCAAAACAAAAAGCTATCGCTATCTTAGTTTTTATGGATCGTTCAGAGCACGAACTCCGTAAAAAGCTAACCGAAACCGGATACCCTAGTACCATTGTTGAGAGAACGATTACCTATGTTTATGAATACGGTTATATCAATGATGAGCGATATGCAGCTGCTTATATCAGAACCAAGATGAATACAAAAAGTAAAATGGTCATAAAAAACGAACTATCACATAAAGGCATCTCAAACGATATCATAGAAAATGCCTTTTATACAGAATATGACCTAAAAGAGAGTGAGTATGGTGCTGAAGATGCTGAGCTTAATGCCCTTAAGAAAGCAATCGCAAAGAAGACAAAATCACCGGAAGAGCTAACTCCGGAAATGAAGCAAAAACTGATTGCATCCTTATTTCGTAAAGGCTTTGACATCAAGAAAATAAAGCAAGCACTTAGTGAATCTGAATCACTAAATGATGATATGTAATTTCTATTTTATCCTTGCCTTTTCATGTTAATTATTATACAATTATAATTGGCTTAGAATTGATTTATAATTTATTATAGAATATGGAGGGCTGAAAATGAGCAGTACAGCACAATTGTCAGCAAGAGAGAGAATAACTTCTTTGCTTGACGACAATAGTTTTGTTGAGGTCGGCGCTTTCGTTACAAAAAGAAGTACAGACTTTAATTTACAGCAGAAAGAAACCCCTGCTGACGGTGTTATCACCGGCTATGGCGTTATTGATGGAAACCTTGTTTATGTATTTAGTCAAGATGCTTCCTCAATGGGCGGTAGTGTAGGAGAGATGCACGCAAAGAAAATAACACATATTTATGATTTAGCACTTAAAGTGGGTGCTCCTGTTGTTGGTTTAATTGATTCCAACGGGTTAAGATTGCAGGAAGCAACCGATGCACTGAACAGTTTTGGGGAGATTTACCTTAAGCAAACTATGGCTTCCGGTAATATTCCTCAACTCACCGCAATTTTTGGTAATTCCGGTGGTGGACTTGCTGTAATGGCTTCCTTAAGTGACTTTATTTTTATGGAGGCGAAAAACGCAAGACTCTTTGTAAATTCCCCCAATGCATTACAAAGTAATAGTAAGGACAAATGTGATACAGCCAAAGCTGCTTTTCAGGCTAAATCTGGTCTTGTAGATTATGTCGGCGAGAATGAAGCTGATATAATAAGTAAGATTCGTGATTTAATTACGATATTACCTTCCAATAACGAAGATGATGCTTCTTTTGATGAATGTTCCGATGATCTTAATCGGTTGCTTCCAATGATGACATCGGAAGTTAGTGATTCAAAAAAAGCTTTAATTGATATTTCTGATAGCAATTATTTCTTTGAAATAAAACCGGATTATGCAAAAGAAATGGTAACAGGATTTATTCGCTTAAACGGTGCAACTGTTGGTGCAGTAGCTAACAGAACAGAAGTATTAGATGATGCAGGCAAAGTAATAGAACGTTTTGATGGTACTTTAACCACTGCTGGATGTACGAAAGCAGCAAGCTTTGTTAATTTCTGTGATGCCTTTGAGATTCCTGTTTTAACTCTTACGAATGTAAGCGGATACAAGGCAACCATAGAAGAAGAAGCAACCATAGCCAAAGCTTGTGCAAACTTAACCTATACCTTTGCTAATGCTACGGTTCCTAAAGTAAATATAATCATCGGAAAAGCATTCGGAACAGCATATTTATCTATGAATTCCAAACATATCGGAGCAGACATGGTATATGCAATCCCAAGTGCTCAGATTGGTATGATGGATTCTGATTTAGCAGCTCAAATAATGTATGATGGTGCAGATGCTGGTATGCTGAAAGAGAAATCTGCAGAATATGCCACTTTGCAATCCAGCGCCATGTCAGCAGCAAGACGCGGATATGTGGATGACATCATTGAACCAGAATCTGTTAGAAAGCATGTGATTTATGCATTTGAAATGCTTTTTACTAAGAGAGAGTCGCGACCTGCCAAAAAACATGGCACGAAGTAGAATGAGGTGAAATTATGGATGCATTGAACACAAGTTATAATATGACCTCATTTGGCATCTTATTAGGTCTAGGGATCATAATTATAATAATTTTAGCCGTATTAATTTTAATCGTATTATTAGTACTTAATAGTAAATCTTCAAATAAAGTATCAAATAAATCATATTCCAATATTTCTGTCGATAATGCAATTGCTAATATCGTTGCTCATGAAGAAACGGAACTAGTTGGAGATAATGAGTTAGTAGCCGTTATCACCGCTGCAATGTATGCTTACTTAGGCGATGCTGTTCCGGCTGAAGGGTTAGTTGTTCGTTCTATCCGCAGATCAAGAAGATAAGCGAACACAAGACTCATTAAAAGTTTGTTCAGCAGACTTTTATTCATGAAGTATTAGCATGACACTAGACTGTGTCAATGAATAAGGAGGATTATAAAATGAAATTTTATACTATAACAGTTAACGGAAGAGCATATGATGTACAAGTTGAAGAAGGTGCAAGAACAATGCAGGCAGCACCTGTTTACGCGGCACCTGCAGTATCGGCTCCTGTAGCAGCACCTGTTCAAGCACCTGCAGTTCAGCAAGCAGCAGCACCTATGGCACCTGCTGCAGCAGGAGCTGAAGGAAGCGTTAAAATCAGCAGCCCGATGCCTGGTAAAATTGTAGCTATCAAAGTTGCAGTTGGCCAAGCAGTTAAAAAAGGCGAAGCACTTGTAGTATTAGAAGCAATGAAGATGGAAAATGAAATCGTTGCTCCTCAAGCTGGTACAGTTGCAAGCATTAATGTTGCTGCTGGACAGATGGTAGAAGCTGGTAATTTATTGGCTACTTTAAACTAAGCCTTAATTTCCGGACCCAAGTAATAGATTTTATTTAGCAGGAGGTAGAGTAATGGCAGAACAAGTAAAAAAACCGGTTAAAATAACCGAAACTATATTACGTGATGCTCATCAGTCCTTAATAGCAACTAGAATGACAACGGATGAAATGCTTCCAATTATCGAGAAGATGGATAAAGTTGGATATCATTCAGTTGAATGCTGGGGCGGCGCAACTTTTGATGCTTCACTACGTTTCTTAAAAGAAGATCCTTGGGACAGACTGAGAAAGCTCAGAAAAGGATTTAAAGATACCAAGTTACAGATGTTATTTAGAGGACAGAATATTTTAGGAT
>JBASOB010000345.1:0-2510 GCA_049657865.1 Mobilitalea sp. | reverse complement strand
TTTTAATTTTGTCTTTTTATTTCTGTTTGCACAAATGCCATAATATCTTACCTTAATAAATTTTGTAGGTAATATATGCATTAAAAATCTTCTAATAAATTCTACAGCCTCTAAAGACATCTCTTTTAACTTTGAATTATCACGATAATCCTTGTATTTAAAAAACACTTTCTCATTTTCTACTTTAATTATTCTACTGTTTGTTATGGCTACTCTGTGGGTATATCTCGCTAAATACTCTATTATTGCATCTGCATTGTCAAAAGGTCTTTTAACATATGAATGCCAATCAACATTGTATAGCTTATTTACAAATATTTTGAATTTGTTTTTGTTTTCATAATCTTTGGATTCACCATAAAAAGATAACTCATTCATTTTGTAGTTATCTTTTAAATATGAAAGAAATTTACCCCTAAATACTTTTGATAATACTTTTACTGGTATAAAAAATTTATCACTGCTTTTTTTCCATTTATTATCTTTAGTTAGTCCGCCTGCGGATATTATCTGTAGTTTCTCCAACAACTTTGAGCATATTTGAGTACAATATGCTTTTGTTGTGCATTATCATGCTGTTTAACTCATGTGGTAATGTTAAAACTACATGAAAATATTTGCTTCCTAAAACTTCGGATTTTCTATCGTTTGTCCATTTCTCTTTTCTGAAATTTTGACATACAGGGCAATTTGATATTTGGGTTGATATTTGGGGACGGTTCTTTTTGATTGACGAAAACTGTCAATCAAAAAGAAGCACGAAGCCACTTCGTGACAGCGCTTCGCGTTATTCAAACAGAAACAAAATGCAAGAAGCAAAAGAAATGATTGCATCAGTTTTATTAGAAAAACTATATGATACGTTGTCTCATAAAAAGCCATTTAATGAGAAAAAGTATGAGGAAAAATTAAATGAATTAGAAAATGACGATTGGATATTTGATGATGTGCATGAGGCACTAGCAGATGAAAATGATGAAAAATTACAGGCAAGATATAAGGTATATGATGCAATTATAGACAATAAATCTTTAGAGGCTGTTTCTGTATTCTTGCAAATTTGGGATAAGATAAAGAAGTATATAAGAGAAGAGTTTTATAAAATAGATTCTAAAGGTAACCAAATTAAGCCGGAAATATTAGATGTTGACGACAAAACAAATTACAAATTACCATTAAGGAAACCTAGCGATACAGATGGCAAATGGTGCTTCTTTTTCGCTCAGCCAGCAGTTGAATCTTGTAAGTTTACAAACAAAAAAGATGATAATAGAGTGAGAATGTGGTATAATATAACAGGAATATTATTCAGAAAGGAGTAAAGATTATGAAGCAACGCTTATTGGATCGGCTGCTTGAAGAAAAGGAAATGAAGCTGAAAAGCGGTCTGTACCATTTGACACAGATCAAACTGACATATAATTCGAACCGGATTGAAGGCAGCCGCCTTTCTGAAGACCAGACCCGGTATATTTATGAAACGAACACGATCAATATGGAACCGGATGAAGCTGCAAGTGTTGACGATATTATTGAAACAGTCAATCACTTTTCCTGCTTTGATTATATGCTTGCTAATGCGGATGAGGAACTGTCGGAGGGAATGATAAAAAAATTCCACCGTCTTCTGAAAAGAAATACATCAGATGAACGAAAGGAATGGTTTCGTGTTGGAGACTATAAAGCAAGGCCGAATATGGTTGGTGACAGGGAAACTACGGCACCTGCAAAGGTTGGCGGTGAAGTTAGTAAACTTCTTTCCGATTATCATAATAAAGGTAATGTTACCATAGAGGATATTGTTGATTTCCATCATCAGTTTGAGATCATACATCCGTTTCAGGACGGCAATGGACGAGTAGGTCGAATCATCATGTTTAAGGAATGCCTGAAGAATGATATCCTGCCTTTTATCATTGACCATGAGCATAAGTTGTTTTATTACCGTGGTCTCAAAGAATACAAATCAGAAAAGGGATATCTAACGGATACCTGCCTGTCGTCACAGGATCAATACGAAGCGATGGTATCATATTTCTATCCGGACATGAAGATTTTTTTTTAGGTGCTAGATTTAGCGCAAAAATTGAACTTGGTATAGCAATTTAAATATTGCTGTGTTTTTTAAATCCCTTGGACAATGGTTTGAGGGAATTGTTGTATAGGGAGTGCATAATTTGGCTAATTAAGGAGTTTTTCGAAATTGTATAATGCTAAAAATTAAAATATATAGATTGAAAAATAGATATTATTATGTTATGTTTTAAGTAATACTATAATAGGAGTTAATGAGATGCCAGTAATATCAATGTTCTATGGAATAATTGTAAGAATGTACAAAGAATCTAACTTCAGTTCTTAGTGATATTTATAGCAATTATCATGCAATTAGAATTTGTGCAGAGTATACATTAGAAAAAGGTTCGGAACATTTTTTACTTTTGGGAGATTACGTTAGTGAGTGTGCGTATTTTTAAAAACAATGAATCTACTATACAAATTAATTGATA
>JBASOB010000344.1:0-3901 GCA_049657865.1 Mobilitalea sp. | reverse complement strand
GTTGAAGGAAGCATATCCGGTACCAAAATCATCCAGCGTAATCGTAAATCCCTCATTTTTAAGTTCTTTCAATATAGCAGAACTGGTTTCCTTATTTTCAATCAGCGTAGTTTCCGTTATTTCAATTTCAAGAAAACGTGGAGGAATCTTATACTTATTAACTGCATCACTTAACTTGTGTACAATATCCATGCTTGCAAAATGATGCCCGGATAGATTGATTGCAATTGGAATCTGCTTTTCTATCAGATTATATTGTAAGATAGCTTTGCAGGCCTCCTCGATGACATAAAATCCAATATTAATAATCTGACCAGATTGTTCTGCGATATTTATAAAATAACCAGGATATTTTATGGTTCCATCCTTGTGATCCCAGCGAATTAAAGCTTCTAATCCAAGAATGGTAATTCTATCAATCGCATATTTGGGTTGATAATACAATACAAATTCTTTTTCTAGCAGAGCAATTTCTATCTCAGTTTTAATTAAGTTTTCTTTGTTTATATTTTCGAGAATCGATTCCTCATAGATAGCAACATTTGTCATTGAATTATCAATTATATTCGTAATTGCAAGGTTACTATAATGAAAAAGCTGTGCATATGAAGTGGCCTGAGTCGGATAATAGGAAATACCAATTTTATACTTTAGTATTATAGTAAATAAATCAGAATAAAGAGGTTGCTCAAAATAAGATTTTAATTGCTTGATAAGAGGAGATTCTTCATCGATAAATTCACTGGTAGCGACTAGAAAAAGGTTGTTATTCGTAAGGCCGATTAAGTCATTTCCTGAAGTAATCTGTGTAAGAAAAGTACCAATATTAGCAAGGATAGATTCATAAACATTTTTACCATGAGTGAACGTAAGCTTGTCTAAGTTGGTAATCGTGATATTAAGAATAGTAATGGGGCTGCAATCTTCAAATTTTTCATTTAAGACGGCAAAGAACTTAGTATCATACATGATTCCGGTAAGTTGATTATAATCCAGTAGATTTTGAATTTTAGTGTTTGAATCAATCAGAAGGGCATAGTTTCTTGACAATTCTTCTTGACTGTTCATTAATTTAGCACTATTAATTTCAAGATCTAATTTGTTGGCAGACAGTTCCTTATTAACTTGGTTTAGTTCTATATTTGATATTCTTCTGATTCTTATAATGATAAGGAGAGCTGATATGATAATAATCAGTAATCCAAAGATAACAATGATGAGAAGCATCTGATAAGTGGAAAGTACAAAAATAGTACGGGGCTTATTAAGGATACTACCGTTTTTCGGAAGTGAAGACTCGGAAATATGATATTCCTTGAGTCCATTATAATTAAAAACAATCTCCTGAACCGGTGTATCAATGATTGGAATTGATGCAATCGAAGTACCTTTTTCCAGTCTTAATAGATCATCACCGATAATTGATCCGTGAACATAGGGGGAAACAACAAAACCTCCGATTACTTTCCCGCTGATGGAGGTCGAAACTCCGCAAAAAGTCGGCATGTCAGTATTGCTTGAGAGCATATCAGTATATTGCTGATGGTCTAATACACCAAAAGAACCCGCTGTATAAAGTGCAGTTGTCGAGGAATCATAAGATTTAATAATAGCAAGTTGTTCATTGTAATCTTCAATTGTAATAAGATGGAGAGTAAAACCAAGTTTATCGGAATTGATGTTCTCTAGGGCAGAACTAATCTGTGCATAAGTTCCTTTGGTGGTATCCGTATCTGCTCCACAGATAAGGATGTCAGTAATGTTTGGCAGTGCATCCGCAATCCATAGAAGTAATGCTTCGTAATCAACATTTTGAAGGATTCCGGTTACATTTGCTACATTCATGCCGTTCGGGATTCCGCCATTGACACCAGCAAAAAGAATAGGAATATTAGGAAAGTAATCCTCTTGTAACGAAAGCATCAGATCAAAAGCCGGATTATCAGTAACAACAATATAGGAAATATCTTTCTTGGAATATTCTTTAATAATTTCAATTTTGTAGGGATCGGTTGGATTTATGCGATAAGCATCAAGATATTCAGTATAGAAATTATATTGATCTGAGGGTAGTTTTTCAATGATACCGCGATGCAGCTCGTCAGTCCATAAAAAGCCCTGGTTATAAGAATGTATAATTAGAATATTTTTACGGGAGGAAACATCGGCAGCAGTTACCGTTGCATTGGTATGCAATAGGAGAGCAGCTGTCAATATTAATATAAAAATGATAAATTTCTCAAAATGGTGCTTTCTAAATATCTGATTTAATATTTTCACTATATCCCTCCATCTCTTTTTGTTTCAAAGATAAGACGTTTGCTGATAAAGGATAAAATAAATAAATATATAAGATTTATGAAATAGAAACTATAACTATAATTCTATATTATCATATAATATAGAATACGACTATTTATTTGTGATATATTTTAAAACTATTGGTTTGAAAAGAAAAACAGTAAAAATACTAGTAATTTTGGAATCAATCTTCAAACCTATAATTATGAATGCACATTTCTAGAATAAGTAATATATTATGAAAGTAATAAAATTACAAATCGAATTTGTACCATATAATTATGTGAAATTCAAAGGGTATAAATGTAATCAGAATAATGATAGTATTAAGCATACGAAGAATAGTAAGGTGAATAAAGAGAAAAGATCCGATATTAGGAGGTTGGCAATGCACAATTCAACAGCAGTACAGATTACAAATATTCAAAAATCGAAAAAGAAGAAAAACAAACAAGGTATTAAACTGTTTTTATATATATTACCATTTTTGATTTTATCGTTTACTTTTTCCTATTTCCCATTATATGGGTGGGTATATGCGTTTTTTGATTATAAACCTCCGTTAAAGTTATCTCAGTGTGATTTCGTAGGATTTAGGTGGTTTACAATGTTATTTGCTAATTCAATGCAGCTTAAATTACTGATAAAAGTAATGGTAAACACATTTGCAATCAGCGGATTAACGCTTGTAACTTCTTTTTTACCACTTATCTTTGCAATGTTTTTAAGCGAAGTGAAAAGTAAGAGATTCAAAAATTTTGTTCAAACATTTACGACGGTTCCAAACTTTATCAGCTGGGTTATGGTGTTTTCTGTAGCCTTCAGTTTATTCTCTAGTACAGGAATGGTCAACACACTATTATTAAAGCTTGGGCTTACCGAGACAGCAATTAAATTCTTGGATGGTGATTCACACACCTGGTTAGCTATGCTTTTATGGTCTACCTGGAAAGGCCTCGGATGGGGTGCCATCATGTATCTTGCAGCGATTGCGGGCGTAGATCAGGAGCTTTATGAAGCAGCCAGAGTGGATGGTGCAAATCGTTTTAAATTAATGAGACATATCACGTTACCAGCACTTTTACCTACCTATTTCGTAATATTAATGCTTTCTATCGCAAACTTTTTAAATAATGGTATCGATCAGTATTATGTATTCCAGAATGCCTTTAACAGAGAACACATACAGGTGCTAGATTTATATGTATATAATGTTGGTATGACTGGAGGCAGCCCATCTTTGGCAACTGCAATTGGTATGTTAAAGAGTTTGGTGAGTGTTACATTGCCGTGTGCTGTCAACTTCGTATCGAAGAAGACTCGCGGAGAAACGATTATTTAGGAGGAAAGTGCAATGATACGGACAGGAAAGAAAAAAATAAAAGGATCCGATGCGATTTTTAATATATTTAATTATGCATTTTTTACAGTATTTACACTGATTTGCATTTATCCATTCTATTATTTATTCATTAATACAATTAGTGCCAATGATTTAAGTGCCAATGGAGCGATTAATTTTATACCAAAAGGAATTCACTTTGACAATTATGTGAATGTCGTTAAAATAAAAGGTCTGGGTGTGGCAATGTGGATTTCC
>JBASOB010000343.1:0-9581 GCA_049657865.1 Mobilitalea sp. | reverse complement strand
GCTAATTTCTTACCTTCTCCGAGGAGTTCAATCACGACGGGCATGATTTTCCCGTCTCTTTGTTCCGCAAAAACCCATACTCCCTTATAAGCGGTAATATCAATCTTCTCCTGCTTATCCGTTTGTTTTTCCACTTCTTTTACTATCGCATCGAAGGGACACTCTTTCACGCAGACACCGCACTGGGTACAGGCACTGTTAATCTCTGCTATTTTGTCTACCATAATAATTGCGCTAAAAGGACAACTCTTGACACATTTTGTGCAGCCCTTACATTTTTCTCTGATTACTTTTACGCTCATCTTTACCTCCAGTATACTGTTTCACGAAATTTAAAACTTTGTAGAAAGTACCTTGTCCTACTTTCTACCTGGTCATAATTTTTTAATTTCAACCATATATTTTAAATAATATGCATCCCTTTTAATTTAGAAACCAGGCTTCCTGACATTTCTTTCACAGTTCCATTTAACATCTCTCCCTTGCCTTTTGCAGGCGGAGAAAAAGAACGGAATACCTGAGTCGGTGAAGCTTTTAATCCACACTCTTCCGGATCCAAATCAATATCTTCGTGACCCCAGATAGTGATTTTCTTCTTATATGCTTCAACAATATTATAAATGCTCATATATCTTGGTACGTTTAATTCTTTTACTGCCGTAAGGAGACAAGGTGTCTGTACTTCAATTCGTTCATATCCATCTTCTAATTGACGCTCCACGATTAAACTGTCACCATTGATCTTGATGTCTTTCACATAAGTTACAACTGGACAATCTAATCTGCATGCCGTCTGCGGTCCAACCTGTGCAGTATCCCCGTCAATTGCCTGTCTTCCAGCAAAAATAATATCTACATTTTCGATTCTTTTAATTCCTGCTGCCAGTGTAGTTGAAGTTGCACAGGTATCTGCCCCTCCAAAAACTCTGTCGCTTAGTAAATACGCATCATCTGCGCCCATCGCCAAACATTCTCTTAACATAATTGCTGCTTGTGGCGGTCCCATGCTTAGTACAGAGACTGTAATTGACGGATCTGTATCCTTTAATGCCAACGCTGCTTCTAATGCGTTTGCATCATCAGGATTTAATATACTCGGAACTCCTTCTCGAATCAAGGTTCCTTTAATTGGATCAATTTTTACTTCATTGGTATCCGGTACCTGCTTTACACATACTAATAATTTCATCTGCTGTGTTTCTCCTTTCTGCCTACTTCTTCAGTAATTGACCAGCGATTACCATCTGCTGTACCTGTGAAGTTCCCTCATATATTGTAAATACTCTGCAGTCACGATATAACCGTTCTACGCGGTATTCCTTGATGTATCCATATCCACCATGAATCTGAACTGCTTTCGCACATATCTCATTGCATACTTCAGAAGCATAAAACTTTGCCATCGAAGCAGCTAACGTTGTATTTTGATTGGTATCCTTTTTATAAGCTGCTTCATATACGAGATGTTTAGCAGCTTCTAGTTTCGTTGCCATCTCAGCAATCATAAAACTGATTCCCTGGAAATCTGCAATTCTTTTACCGAACTGCTTCCTGTCTTTCGCATATTTTATGGATTCCTCTAAAGCTGCCTGTGCTACTCCGATGGATTGTGCTGCCACTCCGATTCGTCCGGTATCGAGTGTCTTCATTGCGTTAATAAAACCCTGGTTCACTTCTCCTAATACATCACTTTTATGTATTCTTACATTTTCTAAGATAATATCACTTGTTGCGCATCCGATCAGTCCCATTTTATGTTCCGGTCTGCCACAGGTAACGCCCTCAAGTTTCATATCTACGATAAATGCCGTGATACCCTTAGTTCCTTTCGACATGTCAGTTTTTGCATATACGATTGCATAGTCTGCCAGAGGTGCCATCGTAATAAAAGTTTTTCGTCCATTGAGAATATAATAATCGCCCTCCTGCACTGCAGTTGAAACCATACCGCCGGCATCTGAGCCTGCTCCCGGTTCTGTTAAAGCAAAAGCAAGTATTTTTTCTCCTGTCACTACCGGTTTTAGATATTTTTCTAATTGCTCCTCGGTTCCCGATAATAATAACGGACCTCCGGAAAGAGAGTTAGGAGAGGAAACATATAGACTTGCAACTGCACTGAGTCTTGCTATTTCTTCCATGACAATTACATAAGATACCGTATCAGCTCCTGCACCTCCAAGTTCCTTCGGAATCTTAATTCCATAAAATCCTGCTTTACCCATTTTATCCAGTATCTCCTGTGGAAACACCTCGGTCTCTTCCACTTTATCCAAAATATCAGGAATAAGTTCTTTCTGTGCAAAGTCTCTTGCTAATTTACGAATTAATTCGTGTTGTTCTGTAAATATCATAGTAATCTCCATTCTTTCAAAATTCTGTAGATTTGAGTATCAGTACAAATTTGTCTTGTAAAATTTTCTTTCTTCACCTAAGCTCAATTATGCTTCGATACACGTCTTCTTCCTTAGCGATAGCAGTTTTACCCAAGCATTTCAGAAAAAGTCTGAACTGCCGTGCGCACCTGTTCATAATTTACCATCTGTCGGTCAATTTCTATGAGAAGAAGTGGAATTTCTTCCTCTTCGCATTTATTCTTAATGATGACATAATCAAATTCTTCCGGATCGCAAAACTTTGTCATGACCATAATGACTCCATCTGCCTTATTTTCCTTCGCTAAATCCACAACGAACTGAGCTCTTCCCTTATCTGCATCATACAATACGCTGCAATTATTCATATTCGCAAATTTCTCTGCCAGACTATCCAGCGCAGACTCTGTATCCTTGCAGTCTACACGGTACTGTCTAGATTCGTGGGCAATATCATCTGCGACAATCTGCATCCTGTTCTCTTCAAAGATGGCAAGCAGATCTTTGGAATCTGCAAGAATACCTGATGTTATGATTCTGATGTTCTTTTCTTCTCTTACATCTTTATTATTTTTTCCTGATTCTTCGTTTTTCTGTGTTTTCTGTAATTCCATTAAAAGTTTTTTAACCAGCTCCGTATGTTCTGATTTCTCCATGAAATATGCACTTTTGAAAACAGCACTTCGATCGGAAGCTTTTATTACAGAATATTCACTTACACAGTCTGTAAACTGTCTCATCACTAAATTGTGATAATTGTATATCACCATCGACTGCTTTAATTTCTCTTCGTCAAATGCCTGCCCTGTTATTGTCTCGAGCTCTGATATCACTCTTTCGTAACTAGATTTTGTGAATTCTATTCCATATTCAGTATTTCTATTTTGCGGATATACCATTGGGATGAACTTAATCTGCGGTACAGCATATTTCCAGTTCTGCCCCAGGCATTTTAAAGAATCACATAGGGATGGAATCACAATCGCTGATATTCCATCATAGACTCCTGTCATTCCAAGTTCTAAAATCGACTGCATAATAGAGCAGATAAAAGAAGGAAAATAAGCTTTTGCCTCTTTAATTTCAATATCTCCTCCCCATGTTCCAAAGGGAATCATACCCATAGAATGAATAATTTCTTCCGGCGTATAGATTGGAGCACAGGCGATTATTTTCTTATTTTGTGCAAGATATTTTTTAACTTGTTCCTGTGGTGAAGCTGCTATTTCGTGAAACTCCTTCAGGATTTTTTGCAAATCATTCATCGTTACTGTCCTCCCTTATTTGCTTCCATAATTTCAGTCAGTCCCTGTACTCTTGTCTCATATTGAGCTTCTGAGAAATTACGAGGATCTGCCTGATCTCCGTCAAAAGAAATAAATGGAATATCGCATTCTTCGGCAATCTGTCGGCTCATCTCATACATGAATCCACTCCATAATTTACAGGAGCGATTCGTATGTACGAGTAAACCTTCTACATTATTATTCTTAACTATAATCGTCCTCATATCTCTGGCATGTTCAAGATTCACTGCATTCGGTACATTGCAGTAGGCTTCAATCAAGCCATCAAAATCATCATAAAGAAAACTAAAGGCATCCGCATATATCGTAGCAACCAGGTTGATTCCCCTGCTTTTCAGCTGAGTAGCCGTAAAACGAAGATGAGGCCAGCAGGCAATGCCTTCAAACATTATTCTATGTTTTTCCACTTCACGGAAGGTACTGATGCCATTCTTAACACCGTCTTCATACTCTTTCGCAAGCAGTTCGAAACTTTCTGCCGCTTCTATCGTTCCTCTTGCACATACTGCTACCGCCATATGATTCATAAGATCAAATCCATTCAGCGGTGAGGGTGTGTATTTACAGAAACTGGTTGCCTTAAGCCAAGCCTTCGAGGTACGGTTCGATATTTTCATGATCTCCTCAAATTTCTGATCCGACCATTTTTTGCCTGTAATAATTTCCAACTGTTTAATTGCATCTAAAAATTGTCCCTTGACGTATGCAATTTCTTCTTTCGATACCTTATAATCCGGATTAAACGGAATATCAATCAAAATCATCGGAATATTTAATTCATGTGCTAAGTTCTCATACCATTTGATCATGCAGTTGCAGATATTGTTACAGCACAGGAGATAATCCGGTTGCGGCATATTCTGCTCCTCAATATCTTTCACCTTGGAATAGGCAATGCTGATTCTTGCATAGGCACAGATATCATTCGAATATCCTTCGCCTTCTGACATTTCACAAAGACGGCCTCCGCCTCCTCTTGCTGCGATTGCTGCTGCTTGATTTTCCGGGTAACAGACGGTCAGTCCTAAGGTCTGAAAAATCTCCTGAGGGAAATTGCTTGCGCACCAACCGATCATCTCGCCGTTTTCTTTTGCGATCCATAGATTATCATAATGATCTTTTGCTATTTTACCTAGCTTAGCTTTAGCAGAATTTGGGTCTTGCACATATTTTGTCTTTACTTCCTCACTCATTTTGAATTATCTCCTTTTCTCAAAAGCATAGATTGCTGCACCTATTGCTCCCATTAACTGCGAATACTCAGAATATTGTATAGATACGCCCAGCTCTCTCTCGAGTGCATCTCGTACTCCTCCGTTTTGTGCAACTCCGCCACTCATGAATACTTCCTCTTTTACGCCGATCCTTTTTGCCAGAGAAGCAACCCGGATAGCAACCGAATTGCAGATACCGGCAATGACATTCTCGATTTCAGCTCCCTGAGATAATTGCGAAATCACTTCTGATTCAGCAAAAACTGTGCAGGTACTTGATATCTTGGCCGGGTTCTTGGCAGATCTTGCCTGCCGTTCCAATTCAGCAATCGGTACCTGCAAAATATTTGACATGACATCTAAGAATCTTCCGGTTCCTGCCGCACACTTGTCATTCATCAAGAAATTTTCTAAGATTCCTTTCGCATTTAACCGGATTACTTTCGCATCCTGTCCTCCAATATCAATGATGGTTCTCACATTTGAATTTGTAAAATGAACTCCTTTTGCATGACAGCTGAGTTCACTAAGTTCCCCGTCAGCCTCTGCAAAGTTCTTGCGTCCATATCCAGTTGCAATCATAAAAGAGATATCTTCTCTGCATAGATGGTTTGCTTCCAGAATTTTGCCCAAGCACTTCTCTGCACCATCGGTTCCAATTCCCGCAACAATCAAAGAAGTATCAATTATTTTACTTCCATCTTCCAACAGGACACATTTTGATGTTGTAGATCCAATATCAATTCCAAGGGTAAGCATTATTTTACTTCACCATTTTCCTTCATTGATTCAATTTCATCTATTGAAAATCCTGCCTGTACTAATAATTCCTGAGTATCCGCTCCAAGTCCAGGGCCTTTGGCATAATCGGGAAGTCCTGCATCTTCAAACATAACCGGTGTTCTGGTCATTGCTTTAGGACCCGATGGATAATCAATTTTAGTAAAAATGTCACTTTCCCATGCCTGCGGATCCTCTAACACTTCTTCCCATGACTGACAGACTTCAAAGCAGAAATCTGCTCCTTCAAATATTTTCGTCCATTCTTCCAAGGTTTTTTCTTTGATTGCTGCTGTAATAATATGATTTAAACTTTGTGGATTCTTAGCAACATGCGCCAGGGAATCATATTTTTCATCTGTAATCAACTCTGACTGACCAATCACTGTCAGGAATTTGGCAATATATTTGTTATATTCTGGAATTGCTAATTGAATCCATACCTCGTCTTTAGTGATATACGTAGTCTGAAGCGGATTTATCATATCTTCTCTGCTGATTGGATAGTGATTTCCATACTGAGCTGAATGGATCATCGTTGCCAATCCGTATACAGCACCATGATATAAGCTCACAGTAACCTTCTCCCCTTTTCCGGTATTCTTCGCATTGATATAAGCCGCTAAAATTCCGGTTGCTAAATACATACCGCACTGATGATCTCCCATCCCGGGAACACAATTCATCGGAGAAGTACCTTTCTCATATAAAGCCCCACTCCATCCGCCTCTTGCTGCAAATGCCGTGAAATCATAGCCAGGCTTATCCTTGAGTGGTCCTTTTGCTCCATAACCTAGTATCTGTCCGAATACGAGTTCCGGTTTTTTCTTAACAAGTGTCTCATAATCAATACCAAGTTTTTCTAATGCCTGCGTTCTAAGATTCGTAATGAAGATATCACTTTCCTCTAAAAGTTTATGGAAAGCCTTCATTCCGTTTTCACTTTTCAGATTGATTACGATTCCCTTTTTATTCGCATTTTCATAGTCATATGCCAAACTTTCATTTTGGTCCAGTGGCATTTTCTTATCAGGACCGACATATCGAATTGGATCTCCATGTTCTGTTTCAATTTTAATTACCTCAGCACCCCAATCAGCGAGTACTCTTGCAGCTGCTGGTGCTGCAATAAAAGTAGCTAATTCTAATACTTTGATTCCTTCTAGAAATTTTACGCTCATTACTTCCTCCATCGGTCGACTTGTATACTTGTCGACAAGTTATTATTAAAATAATATTACCAAAAATCAGATTTAAAGTAAAGTGTTTTCTTGTGAATTCTATTAAATTAATTATTACAATAAAGAACATTTTTGCGAAACCAACTACCTTGATTTACTAAAACAAAAAACCTTGTGGCTTAATTATCTCGCAAACCCAATTAAATTGATTTTCTGAATATAGAATTATTCCTTTGACTTCATAAAATCAATATACCTAGATACCTAAGTTATTCCTTACAAGCTCAAATAAATTCGATTAGCGAAAAATAAAATATTCCGGTTCCGCTGTTTTAAATATAGAACTCAACCGAGTAACAGTGTCTAAATGTCTATGAAGGCATTCTCTTCCCTCGAGTGTTTTTTTATTTTTTATGGATTCCACAATATCTTCATGGTCTTCCACAATGTCTTTCAACCGGTTTATATTACGCACTTCAAAATTTCTCCAACGTCTGACATGAATGTATTGCTCCTGAATCAGACTCATTACATCGCTTTTACCAACCGCTTTTAATAAGCATACATGGAATTCATTATCAACCTCATAGAATTTCTCCATCGGCAATTCATCTTTAATTGTTTCTTTCTGAAGCACAATGTTTTTCATCAGCTGAACGACAAGTTCACTATTATCTTCTAAATCCATAATTCTTCTAAGCGTTTCCTGTTCAATAGATTCCCTGATATATAAAATATCTTCTACAAGTCCAATATCAATCAGACTGACAAAAGTACCTCTCTGTGGATATACGGTAATTAAACGTCTGTCCTTCAATCTTGTAATTGCATTACGCACGATATGCCTAGTTACGCCATAAGTTTTGCATAAATCATTTTCACTGATACTTTCACCGGGCATGTAGACTAATTTTTCAATTTTTATGCACAAATCCATATATACTTCATCAGTGGTCACAATTTTTTCATTCATGATGCTCATTGTATTATCCCCGCTTATTTCTTCAGTAAAATCAGTTTTTATTACTATCTTGAATTATAACAATTATTTCTATTATTTTCAATCTATAAACTGATAAATCCTATTTATCGGACAAACTCCGGTAGGCATCCAGAGTCAACATTTACCTTTCCTTCGGAGGTTTTTCATTCGGATGTGTAGTTTAAACATCTATTTTTCAGTATCATAAATAATACTATAAGAGAAGTTCCATATGAATTCCTAGTAGAATTCATATGGAACTTTCTTTGGATAAAGATTCTATTCTTGTTATATTCTATTCTTTAACTCTTCGCTTATTTCCAGCTAATCACTCCTCCAAGAAGGCTGGGATCGTGATTCCAGACTAGTTCATATGCTTTGGGAATCTGCTCGTAAGTAAAACGATGGGTAATCAGTGGCTTAATGTTAATCGTGCCATATTTAATTAAGTTCAAGAATACTCGGATATCCTCGTCACTAGTCCAAGAATCCGAACTGACATAGCGGTGAAGCTTGTCATCCATAACCGGTGGCCAGGTTCCCTTAATCTTAAGGTCGGCACGGCGCAAGGCAAAAGGTTTCGAGTTGATATAAGTACCAATCAGGCTGGCACCCTTCATCATAAGATTCTCATCATACTTTGGTGCCTCGTCCCCATGTGCCTGTGATATCATAATAACGCGTCCACGTTCGGAAACGATTTCAAAAGCTTGTTCTAGCGGCTGGCGAATCCCAGTTGCTTCAAATACTACCGGAACTCCCCCTCTGTTTAGGCTGTCTATTACCTCGGACAGTTCGTCAGGGTTTTCTTTCGTATTAATCGCATAATGCACTCCCATTTCTCTTGCTCTGTTCAGACGCCCTTCATCTAAGTCCGTTACGATAATTGGAAGTGCTCCGGCAGCTTTTGCGACCTGTGCCGTGATTGCTCCAACAAAGCCTTGGCCCATAACGACTGCCGGTTCTCCAAGCTGAAGATTCGCACGACGCACTGCATACATTCCCGTATGTCCCAGATTAAAAAATGCAGCCTGTTCCATATCAATGCCCGCCGGTGCCGGAGTTACGTTGAATTCATCCATAATCAAGTACTGCGCATGTTCTCCTGTTGTAACAACCGCATCTCCGACTTTGAATTCCGTAACCCCCTCCCCTACTTCAATTACACGGGCTGCCATGCTGTAACCGATGTTCGCTGGTAGAGGAACGATAAATCCTGCCATAAGAGCATACTCTGTACCAGGACTCATCGTGCTGTACTCAGCTTCTAGGAGTAATTGTCCGGGTCCCAGATCTGGCAGTTCTTTTTCCCTAAGAACTACTCTACCCTGTTCTGCAACAGCATAAATTGTCTTCATCTATTTTCTCCTTCCAAACAAGTAAAAAGTATGAATCCCTATTAAACCTGAAATCTATCATCACTTGTTATGCTATATATTCTTCCACTAATTCTTTGCTTCCTTTTTTCTTACCATAATCTCTGTCAATCGCATTTGCATCCGGAATCTTCCTCATTGTAAGAACTGTGATTAGCGATATTACCAAAAGACCCATTAGGATGTAATAAGCTACTGTCAGCATTCCTGCTTGATTAAATGCAGCCATAAATAACACGGAAAATGCAAATGGAATTGCCTGTATCGTCATAATCCATTTATTGGCTGCCTGATAATGTTTACGGCCGTATACATAAGAGGTTAC
This sequence comes from Mobilitalea sp., assembly GCA_049657865.1. Classification (GTDB taxonomy): domain Bacteria; phylum Bacillota; class Clostridia; order Lachnospirales; family Lachnospiraceae; genus Mobilitalea. The sequence goes on along the minus strand of JBASOB010000343.1, from coordinate 44 downwards.
ACATGGATGCATCGTTGGTAATCCACCGGTCATACATGCTACAC
>JBASOB010000342.1:0-6246 GCA_049657865.1 Mobilitalea sp. | reverse complement strand
GATCTACTTTAAAAATCAACGATTCAGCATCGTTTCTAATATCAAAAGCTTCTTTTCTTAGTCGGTCTGATTCATTAAAGGATGCTGCTTCTCTGACTGCTCTTTCAATTTCTTCATCCGATAGGTTGGAGCTTGATGAAATTGTAATCTGCTGTTCTTTTCCAGTACCGAGATCTTTGGCCAATACTTTGACAATACCATTCGCATCAATATCAAAAGTTACCTCAATCTGTGGAATACCGCGTGGTGCTTTCTTAATTCCCTTCAATTGAAAATTGCCTAACAATTTATTATCGCGGGAAAATCGTCGTTCTCCCTGCAAAACCTTAATGTCTACGGAAGGCTGAAAATTTGCTGCAGTTGTAAAAACTTGGCTGTATCTGGTTGGAATTGTAGAATTTTTCTCGATTAATCTGGTTGCAATTCCACCTATTGTTTCAATTGACAGGGATAAAGGCGTTACATCTAATAGCAGTATTTGATTAAGGCCTACTTCACCGCCAAGCTTTCCTCCTTGCACAGAAGCGCCTAATGCAACACATTCATCTGGATTCAAGTTTTTACTCGGTTCCTGTTTCATAAGGAACTGAACTTTATTCTGTACGGAAGGCATTCGGGTCGAACCACCTACTAATAGAACCTTTTCAATATCACCAGTAGACAAACCGGATCCACTCAAGGCATCCTGTACCGCACCTGTTGTTCGATCAACCAAATCACGGGTCAATTCATCAAATATTGCTCTGCTTAGCATAATATCCATATGCTTTGCTCCATCTTTTGCAGTAGCGATAAATGGTAGATTAATATTTGTAGTTGTAGCTGTTGACAATTCTTTTTTCGCTTTTTCTGCGGCTTCTTTAATTCTTTGAAGTGCCACTTTATCTTTCGATAAATCTATTTTCTCCAGTTTTTTAAATTCCTTCACCAGATGGTCAACAATTCTTTCATCAAAATCGTCTCCGCCTAATCGGTTATCGCCTGATGTGGATAATACTTCCACAACACCTCCGCCAATTTCAATAATGGAGACATCAAAGGTTCCACCTCCAAGGTCAAATACCATGATTTTCTTAGATCCTTCATTATCCAGACCATAGGCAAGTGCAGCTGCGGTTGGTTCATTAATAATTCTATCCACCTGTAAGCCTGCAATTCTTCCAGCATCTTTTGTTGCCTGTCGTTGTGCATCATTAAAATAGGCCGGAACCGTGATAACTGCTTGCGTTACTTTTTCTCCAAGATAACTTTCTGCATCATTTTTTAATTTTTGCAGTATGATTGCTGATATTTCCTGTGGTGTATACTTCTTATTGTCAATGTTAACTTTATATTCAGTACCCATCTGACGTTTAATGGAGGATATCGTATTGTCCGAATTAGTAACAGTCTGTCGTTTTGCTAAATCTCCAACCAATCTTTCGCCATTCTTTGTGAACGCAACCACCGATGGAGTTGTTCTGAGTCCTTCTGCATTTGCTATAATGGTTGGTTTTCCTCCCTCCATGACAGCTACACAGCTATTTGTTGTTCCTAAATCTATACCAATAATTTTACCCATATTAATAACCAAACCTTTCTTTCTGCTTGCAAACTTTGGATATAGGCACAAAGTTGCGTGTGAAAGTGTCATCTTTCACATTAGAAGCTCTTAGTTATATTGTCATCTTATAGTGATTCATCTTTTCTTCAAATGTTTATCAGCTTGGTATTCCTGAGCCATCGCAGCATGCACCGCCATTACAGAACACATTGCACGCTAGATTAGCCAGACATAATTTGATGCAGATTCCATTCATCGACATGCCGGAGCCAGCATTGGTAGCACTTTTCTCCTGATACCAAGCGCTGGGATTTTCTAAACGCTTCATAAAGTTCTGATATTCCTGATTACTTGGTTCCATTTGCGCTGCTGTTTGGGCATGCTGCAGGGCAATAACATTATTACCAAGACCTGTATTAGTTTTCGCACTATAATAATACCATCTCGCATTACGATTCGGCATTCCTTGAAGGACATTCATCGCTTCTTGGTAATATCCGTTATTGATGTAGTTGGCTGCCGCTTTCAGATGTGGGTCCTGTTCCGTGTACACATTACTTCCCTGTCCACCAAAACCTCCAAAATTTCCAAATCCGCCAAACCCACCGAAACCACCAAATCCACCATATTCATTATCCCTTTGGTAACCATCCGAGTTACCATATCCATTATTGCCGGTGGAATTGCTATCCGAATAACCTTGGGTACGTTCTTTCATGATTTGTTGATAGGATTGTTGAATTTGTTTGAACTTTTCTTCTGCTGCTGATTTATTTGGATTATCTATATTTGCATCAGGATGATACTTACGACTTAAGGTACGATATGCTTTTTTTATTTCATCATCAGATGCATCTCTGGCTACACCTAATATCCTATATGAATCATCCATTCGTTTCTCCTGCTTTACTGTTTCATATTTTGTCATACTCAAGATTCTTAATTGATATGTCAATTATTGATGCGATTAAGCATCTATCTCGCTATTTTATTATCAGCTAGTTTTAATACTTATCAGTCTGACTCATCATCAACTTGTTTAAAAAGCAACTCATCTTAGTACAAGCTCTTTTTAATATAAGCTCATCTTATTACAATTTCTTTAATTGTCAGCTTTTCTTATTAAACTGTGTTCCACACTTTGGACAGGTGATCACTATCTTCCCTTTACCCTTTGGAATTCTGATTTTCTGTGAACAAGAAGGACAATGGAAAATATGATGAGTCTTTCTCTGTCCCATCATTTTTTTCTGATCTTGGAAGAAATACTTAACTTTATTGAAATATTTCAAATACACCGCATTTTCTGCCGATCTCTTATACTTGTTTTTTGACAGCATACGAAAATAGATGGCAACAATAATAATCATTGCAATATAATAAAATATTCTGCTAACAAATAGTGACAACGCACCGCTAACCAGCATAAGAACCATTAAAAATTGATTTAATTGATCCTGTCCGTATCTTCCCTGCATAAACCTACCGATTTTTTCTCTCATATTTTACCCCATTCTTTCAGCAGTCTGTAAATAATAGGCCGCAAGTATAAATTTTATATATCTAATCCTACTAAATAATAACTGTCTAATTAAGAACTAATTTAACAAAGAAAAAGTTGAGAGTCAATGGGTTTATAATCTTTTCAGATTTCCATAAGAAAATAGATAGTTTTTAATTTATAATTTAATGAATCATCTTCTTTCTTAATTTTTCCAGCTGATAGATTCGTTTTTTCTTTCTTAAATCTTAACAAAGCGAAGTGATTATTTTGTGTTTTTGTATCATTTTCACAAATACACATAAAAAACTGCTGAATAAGCTCATCTAGACGTTGGAAGGATAAATACCCCCACAAGGAATAGCATATACGGTCATCAGCAGCCATAATATTTAACTTCTACAATGAATATTAAACTATCAATTACAGCAATTATATTATAAATATTACGTTCTTGTATGTATCGTGATTCCAGTCAGTACTCTGGTCATCCCATTTTGTCTATTACATCTTCTATATTCTAATCGTATAGTTTTCTTTTCTAGCTTTTGCAACAGGATATTCACCATCTCGATATCCTAAGATACAGTGACCGATTCCTACATAATCGCCTTCAATTTTCCATTCCTTAAGTAGTGATTTTCCTTCTTCTGATGTAAACATCTCTTTAGCCCGGTGAATCCAACAGGAATCAACGCCTACTGAGTGTGCTGCGTTCATAAGATTTCCAATTACAAGACTTCCATCTTCGATATAAGTAACTCTATTGGCATCTGCAAGTACCACAATGACGGTAGGTGCTCCATAAAATGGGTCTACATCTTCATCTCCTGTGAACTTAGCATTCAGTTTGGAAAGTTTTCGAACCATTTCTTCCTTTTGCACTACAATCATGATAGGTGACTGTGCGCCCATTCCAGTTGGTGCATACTGACCTGCCTCAAGGATCTGAGCTAACTGTTCTTCTTTAATCTGTTCCGTCCTATACTTACGGATGCTTCTTCTCTGGGTGAGCGTTGCGATTGTTTCATTCATCTTATTCCCTACCTTTCTCAGCTTAAATAAGTTTTGAGTTCAACTTCTTTTCTTAGTTCAAATAATTCCCAAGTTCAACTCTTGTTTCTTACAAACATCTTCTCAGATTAACTGTTATCTTTGCCGAATCTTTGCCGGTACCCACATTTCTTACATAATTCTTCTACTGCTTCCCGTCTTGAAAATCCATCTACTATATTTTTGATTCTGTCGCTTTGTAATATTTTGGAAAATGCTGTCGTATGAATATTCCCAAGGTTGATGATACCTTCTCCGTCAAGACAGCAGGGAATTACGGTTCCATCCACGAGGATTGCAATCTGGTTGCGTAGTCCATAGCAAAAACCAATACCGTCATCCTCTTCTTCCTTCAAATCCGGCCATTTGAATTCTTGGTCCTGATTCAGATATACACGCTCTGCAATTTTTATACCTCTGCCTGGAAGAACCTGTTCGCTAATTTTATACGGCAAATCGAATTCCTTTTCAATATTTTCAAGCAACTCGTTATTTATTTTCTTCGTGGTATTCACTTCATTGTCTTTATCCAAGTTCCATAGCCTCAGGGAAGTTATTATTTCTGTATTTTCTGCTGCTTCGTGTACAAAAGACAAAATATGATCGATATATTCCATTTTATCAGATGTTCCGTCGTTTCCATCAAAACTATGCAAGGAAAAATTAATCTGCCTTAGCGCTGTCTTCTGGAGCAGCATTTCCCCTACATTATGAATTAAGGTTCCATTCGTCGTGATATTTACCTTAAACCCTTTTTCCTGACTGATATCTAAGAATTCACCTAACAAGGGATGAAGGAGCGGTTCACCCTTCACATGCAGATAGATATAATCAGTAAATGGTTTGATCTGATCAAGAATGTCACTAAATGTTGCTGCACTCATGAATTCTGGCTTCCGCTTTGTCTGCGGACAGAATCTGCACTTTAAGTTGCAGACATTCGTTATCTCAATATAAAATTTCTTAAACTGTTTCATTCTATTTCACCGCATACTTTTGGACGATTTTAATCATTAATTCAACGCACTGATCCATTGCCTGAAGACATGCAAATTCAGTCTTTCCATGATGGTTATGACTTCCTGTTCCTAGGTTCGGACAAGGTAATCCCATGAAGGAAAGACGGGATCCATCCGTGCCTCCACGTACTGGATTGCTAATTGGTTCTGTACCTAGTTCTCTGATTGCTTCATATGCGGTTTCAATTAAATGCCAATGAGGTTTAATTTGTTCCAGCATATTATAATCTGTATCTTTCATTTCCAAGCGAACTGTATTTTCACCGTATTTTGAATTAATTACAGTTCCAATTTTATTCATCATTTCTTTTCTTGCTTCTAATTTAGTCAGATCATGATCACGAAGAATGTAATGAAGCTTTGCGTTATCTACCATACCTTGCATGGTATCCAGATGATAAAAGCCTTCATAATTTTCAGTATGCTCCGGTCTTTCCTGTTCCGGAAGCATCGAGTTGAATTCCATTCCTATTAGTAATGCATTTTTAAGTACATCTTTCGCATCACCGGTATGGGTACTGACTCCTTGAATGTATACATCTGCAGCAGTTGCATTGAAGTTTTCATATTCAATTTCTCCAAAGGCAGCACCATCAATCGTATAGGCAAAGTCCGCACCGAATTTCTTCACATCAAAGAAGTCAGAACCTTGTCCTATTTCTTCATCCGGTGTAAAACCGATTTTAATTGTACCATGTTTAATATCTGGATGCTTGGATAAGCTTTCAAGAAAAGTCATTATCTCGGCGATACCTGCTTTATCATCTGCCCCCAGCAGTGTGGTTCCGTCCGTAACCAGCAGATCCATGCCTTTGTAATTGTTCAAGCAAGCTGTGGCTTTTGGGCTGAGTACAACATTATTTTCAGCATTTAGTATAATATCCGATCCATCATAATCTTTAATGACTCTCGTCTTAATATTGGTAAAGGGTATCTCATGCACAACATCCATATGTGCAATAAATCCAATGATGGTCCCCTTCCAGTTGTCAATATTTGCTTCTAATGTTCCAAATACATAGCCATATTCATCCATGGAGGCATCCTTAATCCCAAGGTCTGTCATTTCCTTCACCAATGCATTGCCTAATACAAGCTGCGTGGGTGTACTTGGATGAGATGTACTGGTA
>JBASOB010000341.1:0-8320 GCA_049657865.1 Mobilitalea sp. | reverse complement strand
GTAGCTATACTTTAAAAGCTGCAACATACGTTTCATATTTATCATTTATTAAATATTATTATTTGATTGCTAGTTTTTATTAATATAATTGATCAAACCTTCCGCTTTGATTATTTTCTGCATAAACTCCGGGAACGCCTGACCTTGATACTTCGTACCCTTAGTTACATCGATAATCACTCCATTATCAAAATCAATCTCAACCTGGTCGCCCGCTTCAATTTCTTTCGCCGCTTCAGGACATTCAATAATCGGAAGTCCGATATTAATTGCATTGCGATAGAATATTCTCGCAAAGGTTTCTGCAATCACACAGCTGATTCCCGATGCCTTTATTGCAATGGGTGCGTGTTCTCTTGAGGAGCCACAGCCGAAATTCTTATTCGCTACTATGATGTCCCCTGGTTTTACCCGGTTCACAAATTCTTTATCAATATCAACCATACACTTTGCAGCAAGCTCCTTCGGATCGGAGGAGTTCAGATAACGTGCTGGTATAATAACGTCTGTATCTACATTATCACCATACTTATGTACTATTCCATATGCCTTCATATTCTACCTCCATAAATTCAACTATTATTCATCGCTGCCTCACGGCTCTTGTCAAGATTCTTCCTGTATTATGTATTACTCTTCTATTCCTAAAGACCTAATTCACTTGGACCGGATATTTTCCCAGTGACAGCGCTAGCTGCTGCTACTGCAGGACTTGCAAGATATACTTCAGAATCAACATGTCCCATTCGACCGACGAAATTACGATTGGTGGTCGCGACAGCACGTTCTCCAGCAGCTAATACGCCCATATGTCCTCCAAGACAGGGACCACATGTTGGTGTACTGACAACGGCACCAGCTCTGATAAATATTGCAAGCAAACCTTCCTCCATCGCCTGAAGGTAGATATTCTGGGTAGCTGGGAAAACGATAACCCGTAAACCTTTTGCTACCTTTCTACCTTTTAGTATCTGGGCTGCTATTCTCAAATCATCAATTCTACCATTCGTGCAGGATCCGATTACTACTTGATCTATCTTTATATTTCCTACCTCATCAATCGTACGTGTATTATCTGGAAGATGAGGAAAGGCTATTGTAGATTTTAATTCCGATAAATCAATTTCAATTATATCTTCATATTCTGCATCAGCATCAGCTTCAAAAACTTTGTAATCTTTCGCAGAATGTTCCTTTATATATTGAATTGCTAACTCATCCGCTGGGAAGATGCCATTCTTGGCTCCAGCCTCAATTGCCATATTGGCCATGGTAAAACGATCATCCATCGTTAAGTTCTTAATTCCATCTCCTACAAATTCCATCGATTTATAAAGTGCGCCATCTACGCCGATTTTCCCTATGATATGAAGAATCACATCCTTACCGCTGACCCATCTGGATAGTTTTCCGGTTAATACAAATTTGATTGCCGCAGGTACTTTAAACCATGCTTTCCCTGTAGCCATTCCTGCTGCCATATCAGTACTTCCAACGCCGGTCGAGAAAGCCCCTAACGCGCCGTAGGTACAGGTATGAGAATCTGCGCCAATAATAACATCTCCTGCTACAACCAGACCTTTTTCAGGAAGTAAAGCGTGTTCAATCCCCATCTCTCCAATTTCAAAATAATTGGTTATATCCTGATCAATTGCAAAGTTGCGAACACATTTACAATTTTCTGCAGACTTAATATCTTTATTCGGAGTAAAATGATCCGGCACCAACGCAACTTTATCCTTATTAAATACTTTTTTAATTGTCATCTTTTCCATCTCATGAATTGCTACCGGAGCGGTAACATCATTACCCAGCACCATATCCAGATCTGCTTCAATCAATTGTCCTGCAACCACTGTATCTAATCCTGCGTGAGCTGCCAAGATCTTCTGTGTCATTGTCATTCCCATGTTAATGTCCTCCTTATATCTATCAATCTACAATGGAAAGTACACTTTCTAATCTTTCCATCCTCATAAATTAACCCCAGCTTATTAATAAAAATAAATTCTATAACTCAGCAGTAATTAAATCACCCATTTCTTTCGTACCAACTAAAGTCATTCCAGAAGACATGATATCAATCGTTCTAAAACCCTTCTTAAGAACTTTTTTCACTGCAGTTTCAATATTGATAGCTTCTTCCTCTAAATCGAAGGAATACCTTAGCATCATTGCTGCAGAAAGAATCGTAGCAATCGGATTCGCTTTGTTTTGACCTGCAATATCAGGGGCTGAGCCATGACTTGGTTCATATAGCCCAAGTTTTGTGTCACCAAGACTTGCGGATGATAACATTCCGATGGAACCAGTAATCATGCTCGCCTCATCCGATAGGATATCTCCAAACATATTTTCCGTGAGAATCACATCAAACTGTCCAGGATTCTTAACCAACTGCATCGCGCAGTTATCAACGAGCATATTAGAGAGTTCAACTTCAGGATAATCTTCAGAGACTTCTTTCGTTACCTGTCTCCAAAGTCTTGAGGAATCAAGAACATTTGCTTTATCAACGCTGCATATTCTTCTGTTTCTCTTCATAGCAATTTCAAAAGCACATTTTGCAATTCGGCGAATCTCATTTTCGTCATAAATCAGAGTATCCATTGCTTTTCTGATTCCGTTCTCTTCTGTGGTCGTTCGATCACCAAAGTATAATCCTCCGGTCAATTCTCTCATTACAACAAAGTCAAATCCATCTGCTATTATCGAGTCCTTTAGAGGACAGGCGCCTTTTAATTCGTCAAACAGTACCGCTGGACGAATGTTGGCAAAAAGGTTAAGACCTTTACGAATAGCAAGGAGTCCGGCTTCTGGTCTGAGGTTTGGTGGAAGTGAATACCAATTCGACTGCCCAACATTACCCCCTACTGCTCCAAGAAGTACCGCATCACTATTCTTTGCTGTTTCAAGCGCTTCCTCTGTTAATGGTACTCCGGTTGCATCAATCGATGCGCCGCCCATGAGAACCTCTGTATAATTAAATATGTGTCCATATTTTGTTCCAGTCTTGTCAAGTACTTTCTGAGCCTCTGTCACAATTTCAGGTCCAATTCCGTCCCCCGGAATAACTGCTATGTTGAAATTCATAATTATGACTTCCTTTCAATCTTTTCAATATTTTATGTACACGGGCTAATTTTTCTATTGCCATTCTAGCATATCCTCTGATATAATTAAAATACATATTAATAATATTAGTTATAATGTAGAGTTATATAGAAGGGAGCCCATTATGGAGCAGAATTTATCATCCTATTATATCTTTAACTGTGTTGCTGAAGCAGGAAATATCTCACATGCTGCAAAGCAATTATACATCAGTCAACCGGCTGTCAGCAAGGCTATTCTTGGATTGGAGGAGAATTTAAAATCCACTTTGTTTATCCGTAGTTCACGCGGCGTAAAATTAACTGAGGAAGGTCGTCTTCTATTTGATCATACTAAAACTGCCTTCGAAACACTGGAACGGGCAGAAGAAAATATTAAGCGGATTCATGACCTTGGAATTGGCCATCTTCGAATCGGGGTCAGCACTACCTTATGCAAATATTTATTAATTCCTTACCTGAATGGCTTTGTAAAAGAAAATCCTCATATCAAAATTACGATTGACAGCCAGTCTTCCTATCATACCATTAAGCAACTAGAAAACGGTACCTTAGATATCGGTTTAGTGGCTAAACCGTTATCTAATGATTCTTTATATTTTCACTCTTTAGGTGAAATCGAGGATATCTTCGTTACCACTCAGTCCTACCTTGATAATTTAAAGCTTCGTGAAAATGATATTGATGTATTTTCGTCTGCAACTATCATGCTCCTAGACGCAGAAAATATGTCCCGTAAATATATCGAAGATTATTTTAAAACTAATTTATTAGAACCAAAAAATGTTCTTGAAATCAGTAACATGGATCTTCTGATTGAATTTGCAAAGACCAGTCTTGGAGTTGCCTGTGTAATTAAAGCGTTCGTTCAGCCTGAGCTGGATGCAGGTACTTTAATTCAGCTTCCCCTTAAGACACCCGTCAACAAAAGAGAGGTCGGCTTCTCCTATTCGAAAAATGCTTTCCTCTCTGATTCAATGCAAAAGTTCATGGAATATATACGTAAGTCATAATTAGAGTTTCGTAATATAGTCTCTGCGATATATTCTGCTTATTATAATCTACACAATCTAGTCTCTGCAATATATTCTACGCATCATAATCTACACAATATATTTTACGCAGTATAATCTCCGCAATTTATTATCTTAAATCTCTGGTGCAAGTGCTTCCGGCGTAGGTGTAAGCGTAGGGGTCTTAGTTGGTGCCTTCGTCGGTTTTGGTGTGTTCGTCGGTGCTTTGGTTGGCGCTTTGGTCGGTACCGGCGTAGGTGTTGGTGCCGGAATAAAATCAGGGCGCTCTAGAACCAAAAAATCAGAGCTTACATAACGTACTTCATTGCCTACGGCAATGCTTGCCCAGCCATCCACGATCTCGATCACTTCTATTTTCTCCGTATGTACCAGCATCCCAACTACTTCACCGTCTGTAGACGGGGTTGCACGTACATTAAGGAAGTCATCATATTCGTTCATTTTTACGTACATCGTAGTTGTTTCACCTATCACAAGTTCCTTCGGAGTCGGAGTTGCCTCAGTTACTTCTGTGCTGCCTCCCTCCGTAATTTCAGTACTTCCTTCGGCATCAGTTTCTTGCTCAGAATCTGTTGTTTCTGTTACACTAGGAATCGGGGTAGGAATAAAATCTACCATCTCATTTGACTGTGAACATCCATAAAGTCCTAATACAGTAATCATCAATAATAATAATATGCTTTTTTTCATATGTCCTCACTTCTGCAAGAAGAATTAATAATTTTCTTGTCTTTTCCGATATTTTGTAGAATAATCGCCAATGCAATATTCAAGTAATACACAAAGTCCTTTACTATCATAGCACATCTGCTTTGTTTTACAATAATAAATTGAAGAATCCATCAATTTTTATCCTTTACTTTTTTATCTTTAACTGCATTTTTACTTTTTATTTCTCACTCTATATTGTTTCGTATCTTACTTTATCTATAACGCTGAATAGGCATTCGGAACAATTTATATCTCTTTGGTTTCGTTTCTTACTTTATCTATAAATGCTGAATAGGCATTCGGAATACTATATCTCTCTTTGATTTCTCCTCTGTCTGCCCATATATTAGAATTCTCCTTGCAGAAATTGTCGATGGCTAGCTTTACGACCGAATTTTCTTCCTTAAGTATCACATGATATCCTATCATATGCCATTCAATATGTGAAAATATGTGCTTTGCCTCTCCGAGTTTTGTTGTTGATCCTGAAGATAATCCCTGTTCTTTTAGCCACTTGTCCACTTTTTCATCATTCAGTTTACCTTCGATGCTTGGAAGTTCCCATAACCCGGCCAGCAATCCTTTGGCCTCACGCTTATGGATTGCATATCGGTCCTGATATTCTATAAGTAAAATAGTCTTATCTTCGCGTCTTCGTTCTTTCTTAGCAGGTTTTACAGGGATCTGCATTGTCAGATCCTGATGAAAAGCCTTACAAAGATGCATTATGGGACATTTTTCGCACAGTGGTTTTCCATTTGGAAAGCATACAGTAGCTCCTAGGTCCATTATTGCCTGATTAAAATCTCCCGGCCTGTCCTTTGGCATAATGGCTTGTAAATCCTGCGTCAATTGTTTTTTAATATTTTCTTTCGTAATATCGTCATAACTTCCTGCAATCCGTTTCATCACTCTAAGAACATTACCGTCTACTGCCGGTATCGGTATCTGAAATGCAATAGACGCAATTGCCCCTGCTGTATAAGCTCCTATTCCAGGTAATTGAAGTAGTTTATCATAATCAGCCGGCAGTTCGCCGCCATATTCGCTGACCACTTGCTGCGCTGCTTTTTGGAGGTTCCGGACACGATTGTAATAACCAAGTCCTTCCCAAAGCTTTAAAAGTTTTTCTTCCTCAACGCCAGCAAGTGATTCAATATCAGGAAGAGCTGCTATAAAACGGTCAAAATATCCTTTCACTGCCTCTACCCTTGTCTGCTGCAGCATAATTTCCGATACCCAGACATAATAGGGTTTCGGATTGTCACGCCATTCCAAAATACGCGCATTATAGTCAAACCAACTTAGAAGATATGGTACGGTTGCTTCATAATTATAATTCATGCCATTCCTCCTACGTAATTGATTTTCAGTAACTTCTTTATGATCGTAATAACTGCCTATGATAAAAATATGTCCACCTATTCCCAGTGAACATATTCTAATAATTATGATAGAAATTCATATATCTTACTTTCTGATGTAATAATAAAAGTTGAAACAGCTTACTTTAAATACTATACAAAGTTTCATCTGCAACGAATTATATATTTCTTGCTAATTTTCCAAAAATTTGTACTGAGATAAATAAAGCTCACTGTAATGACCTTTCTTCTTTAACAATTCCTCATGCGTTCCCATTTCCTGAATCTTACCGCCATCAATATACATGATACAGTCAGAATTCTTAATTGTAGATAGACGATGTGCAATAATATAGGAAGTACGGTTAGCAAGGAGTTTGCTTAAGCCCTCCTGCAACAAAATTTCTGTCTCTGTATCTATACTGGATGTTGCCTCATCCAGGATAAGAATCTTAGGATCTGCAAGCAACGCTCTTGCGAAACTTAACAGCTGTCTCTGTCCAACGGATAATCTGGTGCCTCGCTCATTCACTTGCGTATAGTATCCAAATTCTAAGTTTACTATAAAATCATGTGCCCTTACTGTCTTCGCAGCTTCGATGACCTCATCATCTGTCGCCTCCATATTACCATATCGGATGTTATCGATAATCGTTCCCGAGAAAATGAAACTGTCCTGAAGCATGACGCCCATCTGTCTGCGAAGTGATCTAATCGTAACTTTACTGATATCGATTCCATCTATCGTAATCTCTCCAGAATCCAAATTATAGAAACGGCTGATCAGATTGATGATTGTCGTCTTCCCTGCACCGGTCGGTCCAACAATTGCATAGGTTTCCCCGGCTTTTGTCTTAAAATCAATACCATTTAAGATAGGTTGTCCATCCTCATAGCTAAAGGTAACCTTCCTAAATTCAACTTCTCCTACAATGACAGGCATTTCAATGGCTCCCTCAATATCCTTAACCAGAACAGGTTCATCAATTGTCTCAAATATTCTCTCAAGGTAAGAAACCGCGGTAAGCAAAGAATTATAGAAGCTTGCCAGTGTATTGATCGGAGCCCAGAATCTTCCTATGTACCCGGTCATGGCGATAATGACACCGACTGTAATACCACTGCTTCCCTTATCCATCCAAGCAATACCAAGCACATATACCGCGACATTCGTCCAAGTTGAAATATTCTGTATTGCAGGCCAAAGCAGAAAATTCATTTTAACTGCCTTCATCCAGGCTGTTTTATAGTCACTGCTTAACGTATTGAATATCTTGATATTTTCCGCTTCACGAGTGAAGCTCTGTGTAACGCGGATACCACTCATACTTTCAGCGATATAGGCATTCAAATTCGATGATTTATTGCTGGACTGCTGCCATGCAACTCTTTGTTTCTTCTTAATAATAAAGATTAAGGCCATCAGCAATGGAAGACCGCACAAACAGATAATCGTCAGTCTGACATTGACGTAAAACATGAAGCCAACAATAAAGAATAGACTAAAAAGATCCGTAATTGTATTGACGATACCATTAGAAAGCAGATCACTTAAGCTGTTTACGTAATTAACTACCCTTACCTGAATTTTGCCATGTGGCTTATCATCATAATAGGAAAAAGGCAGTTCCTGCAGATGTTCAAAAATATCACTTCTCATCTTGTGTATTATATTCTGCCCGAGTCTTGAAGTTATCGTCGTCTTGAGTCGAATAATCACTGAAATAATGATATAAATAACAAGTAGCAGCAAACTTATTTTTACGATTCCCATAATGTCACTATTCGGGATATAGTCGTCCATGATCTTCATTAAAAAGACCGGAGTCAACATGCCTAATGCTGACGAAATCGTCATAAGGACTATCGTTATGATCATGTCCTTACGATAAGGAGTAATATAAGTAGCTAATCGTTTTATCTGTGAAAAATCAAATTCAGACTGTAATGTCTCGTCAATATCATATTTATTTCTAGCCATGCTTATCTGCCTCCTTTCGTAGAATTGCTTCCACTTGGTGAGTGCTCTGCATTCTCTTCTTCAAAACAAATATTTCTATCATTAATGCGATCAAAATCACCATATTGATGATGGAAT
>JBASOB010000340.1:0-2523 GCA_049657865.1 Mobilitalea sp. | reverse complement strand
ATGTATGAATCATGGAAAAAACTCCACTATTCCATCCTTGGGGCGTTTGCCCAACCTCGCTAGCAATGGTTCCTACTTTCGTATTCACATCATTAAACATAGTAGCGAGATTAGACTCAATAGCTCCCATAAGAAACTCTTTCAGCGCTTCTGTGATTGCACTTAATATCTTATCCATCTTTTAAAACAAACCACTTAATAGTGGAACAAGTTGCGTTCCAATTAATACGATGCCACCGCCAGCCATGAGCTGTTTAATACCTTGAGATTTTGCTCCGGGATTATCTGATCCATAACCTTCTAATAGATTTACAATCCCCCAAACTCCTAATCCTGCTCCAATTGCCACTACTAATGTCTGTAATGTGTTTACTGCCGATTGAAAAAATGCCATAATTCTTTTCCTCTTTCTTTCCCTGATTTAATTTGATTACACTGTAAAATATTTAAATTGGATATTTCATAAAACACTGCTTGATATCGCAATATACGCGCAAAAAAAGCAGCCCTTTATCGACTGCTTACTTATATCAACCCTGCATTAAAATATTCTACGGTATCTACTGGTTTCATAGTTACTCTTATTGTCAGTTCCTTTTCTATATTGAAAAAGTTCTTTTGATTAAAATCTGCAAGAAATTTATAACGTGGATGCTTCTCAATGTCGTACTTGTTAGAATAAAAAGGTTTTACTCCTTTAATTTGGACAATGCATTTATCACCAGGAAGCCTTGCCAATTCGTCTGGTGTAAATAACTCACGGCCAGTCTTTTGATAATTGGTACCATAAGAGGGTGAATTCCCTCTAGTATCTGAAGTGTTATACAGATCAATGGTTTCTTTTCCTAACAGTTCTGATATTTCCTTAAGGGTATCTCTTCCTTTACCACCTAAAAACAAAAGTGTATCGCAATTATCAGATATGATATCTGCCTGTTTATCATAAATACTCTTAAGTTGAGCCATACTTTGTAGAATAATGGATGCTGATATCTCTCGACTTCTTATAGTACTTATTAAAATTTCCCAGTCAGGAATTCTACCCAGATTTGCAAATTCGTCCATGATACAATGCACGTGGACCGGAAGTCTTCCTCTATAAATATTATCTGCTTTTTCGCAAAGCAAATTGAAAAGCTGTGTATATAAAATAGTTGCCATGAAATTAAAAGTCTTTGTGGTATCTGATGTAATAAGAAATAAGGCACATTTTTCATCTCCCAATTCATCTAATCCCATCTCATCATATTCCATTACTTTTCTAACTGCAGCTATGTCGAATCTGGCAAGCCTAGCACCAACCGAAATCATAATGGATTTTGCTGTCTTTCCGGCTGCTTGTTTGAATTTTTTGTACTGCAACAATGCATAATTTTCCGGATTTTTTTCTTCCAGTTCTTCAAACATGTAATCCACCGCATTCTTAAATTCATCATCTTCTTCTCTAATCTCCATTGCATTCACCATATCCAAAAATGTAGAAAAATTTTTTTCTTCCTCTACACCTGTACACCAAATATAGCCAATTAGCGCATTATAGAGAAGTCTTTCTGCATCAATCCAGAATTGCTCTCCTTGTTGTTTTCCAATAGTTGTTCCCTCTATCAGTGCATCTGCGACCTTCATAACATCCGCTTCACAATGAATATACGCAAATGGATTGTAATGCATACTTTTCTTAAAATTAATCGTATTTAAGACCTTAATCTTGTATCCATTTATTTTAAGTAGATGCCCACATTCCTCAAGGACTTGCCCTTTTGGATCTGTAAAAACATAAGAACAATTTAACTGCATCAAATTCGGTTTCGCATAAAATCTTGTTTTACCACTTCCTGATCCTCCAATTATTAGCACATTTTTATTCCTGTTATAAAGTGGCGATTCCATTCGGCCTGCCATAGACATTAATTCCGTCTGTGAAAAAATCAGGTTTTGGTCTGGCTGCTCCCTGTTAATAAATGGCTCAATATCTTTTGGACCGCCAAGTTCTGCAGACCCATATTCTTTTCCCTTTCGGTACTTTTTTGCATTTCTGCCTTTGATATATACAATTAGTTTCATACCAATGCCAACAGCAATTCCTATTAGTAAATCCTGCCAATGAAAGGATGGCATAGGGTCCGTCACAATCTCACTGATTGAATTAATAGTATCCATAATTTTACCAATTATATCCTTTGCACTACTCATTCGGTAGGAATATCCCAAAAGATTACCAACATAACCAAATAATACATACGGAATACTATGCTTCACAAGCCTCATGCGAACTTTTTTATCTTTAAGAAATTGAATATTAAGTCCCGTTAAATCTTTTACTTCTTTCGCTAGTCTGCTAAAGGCATCTGGTTTACTGGCACTTTTCTTATTTGCCATAATCGCCTCCTAATTTATTGCAAATTCTTTTTGTATTTTTCCCTCTGTTTCACCAAGCCTAGGTTCTAAATCTTTTAGAAGCAAAAAATCTATTAATAACTGCCTTAGATTTTCTAATCCATTTACAAATCCATATCCATGGGG
>JBASOB010000339.1:0-5902 GCA_049657865.1 Mobilitalea sp. | reverse complement strand
CTTTTGTACCACCTTCTCCGTTAAGTGTACCGTTTGCCCAGAAATATTGAAGTCCGGTTTCGGAACTGTCAAGTGTAATCCACTCAATAATATCGCCAACAGCTGCTTTCACTTTAGAATCTTTATTTGCAAGAACCCATGTACCACCCCAGAAGAAACCTACTGGAGGCTCACATACTGCCCAGTCACCAAAGGTACCTTCGCCAGCTTTTTCACCGCCGGAGTTGCCAGCCATAACATAGTTGATCAACCATGCAGGACCGAAGAAACCGAAGATTTTCTGAGTTCCAGCATCTTTCATATCTGCATACCAAGCATCTGTCCAGTCTGTTGTATCATTATAATAACCATTTTCTTTCAGTTTCATAGAAAGATCTAAAAATTCTTCACGTTTAGGATCAATGAAAAGTTTACCATCAACGATCCAAGGTTTCTCAGAACTATTCTCCACTGCATGCCAGATATCGCCATCACCGGAAACAATTCCATAACCTTTTGCTTTTAAAGCTGCTGCTGCTTCATAGAATTTATCCCATCCAGGACCAACTGTTGCTGTGATTGTTGCAGGATCGTCTGTGCCAAATACTTCTTTCGCAATCGATCTACGATAGATGAAAGCACCACCGGTAGCCTGATAACCAAGACCAACAAGATCTCCATCAGGGTTTGTTCCGATATCTATTGTATATTGTGCGATGTCTGCTTCTGTCACTTTAGCTTCTACATCAATGCCAAGTTCTTTATAGGTAGCTGCATACTTGTATGCATCACCTTGTGTGTATTTAAGTACAAATGCACTCTCTGCACAGAATATATCAGGTGCATCTGCGCCACCTGCTGCAAGTGCAGCATCAATAGCTGGTTGATATGCACCATCTGTTGTTGCTATAATGGTGGTTTTTATTTCATAAGCAAAATCCGGGTGAAGTTCTTTGTACTTTTCAATCATTTTAGGAACTTCGTCTGTAAAACTCCAAACATTGATAACTTTTACATCTGGGTCATTGGTAACTTCTGCCTCTGTAGCATCTGCTGCTGCAGCCTCTGTAGCTGCTGGTGCGCTAGTGACTTCTGTTTTAGTACCGGTATCAGTACCCGTACTTTCTTTGGTCTCAGTTTTGCCGCATCCTGTTAATGTCATTGACATTACGAATACGCAAGCGAGAATTAATGCAATAAATCGTTTCATGATATCCCTCCTCATATTTTGTAAATTTTTATTCATTTACACTAGAATTATATAGTGTATTTACTAAACAATCAGCTATATTTTTGCTATCCTATTACAAATTCTTGCTTATTTTATGCATAATATATTTTTTCAAGGGATTTACGCACTTAATAATTGCTATTTTGTATATATATTGTTTTACTGTGAAAAGCATTCGTAAGATGATACTTCATGGTTTAAAATCAGCTTCCTCCTACTGCTTGACCCTTCTGATAAGAAAAAGCCAACAACTTGCGCTGTTAGCTTTTTCTTTCTAAACAAACATAATACAGCCCTCTAACATTTCCGATACCTAGAAGAACAAGGTACAAGCACTTCTGTGCGAATTTCGCAGTTCTTTCACGTGTAGATACTTCGCGCTGTGAATAGTCTTAATGCTGTGAATAATCTTCACGCTTCTATAATAAGAGGTCAGTTCCCGGACTTATAATCATCCTGGAGGGTGTAATGAATTCTTCCGCTTTCTTCCCATTAAATAATTCACCAGGCATCATATGAATTGGAATGGTATGTTTCGCGCCTATTACTTCTGCACATTTTGCTGCTTCTTCAGCACCCATATTATAGATTCCATCAATTGGTAAGAATGCATAGTCAACTGCCTCTTTGCTTAAACTTTCTGACATGTAGTCCGTCATCGAGGTGTCGCCTGCGGCATAAATCTTTTTGCCGTCCATGCTGATAAGATATCCTACGCATTCTTGCCTGTCATGATTTTTATTATAGGCTGGAACTGCTTCTATTCTTATTTCTTTTATTGTCTTTACCCCATATTTCCCTTCTGCCAGCATATTGGAGGTGCGAAGTATCATACATTCTGCTTTCTGCGGAACTAACGATATTTGGTTGTGATCTCGATGTTCATGTGTAACAAGTATAATATCAGCGCTCAAATCATAACCTTCCCCTGCAAACGGATCCACATAAATCACAGCTCCTGAATCTGATTGGAAACGATAGCTTCCATGTCCCTGATATAACAATTTAGCCATTCCTTTATCCCCCTGAATAATTATAGTAAAACTTAAGCATGCGCGGAACTCTTTGTCTAGACAGAAAGATACGTTCATGCTATAATAAATGATACAAATTTCCTAGTAAATCAAGGCTTCAGCACAGAATTACCCCCTGCTAATTAAGTACTCAGCAAATTAGGAACTAATCCCATTAAGAACTAAGATAATTAAAACCAAAGAAAAACTCAATCATAGTAAGAACCTTATTATTCATAATAAATAAGATGGTTTTTTAGCAGAAAATCTATTGTAGAGGGAGTGGAAATAATTTGAATCTCTATTCATTCATCATCCTAATCGAAATTCTAAGTATCAATACTTACACGACATATTCCTGTTCAAATAAAAAGAAACCGCCACTCATTACTCTATTATCAGTATGCACATTTACAGCCGTTTTTTCAATACTTTTATTTCTTATTTTTCGTAGAATGCCCGTAAATAATGCTTTTAACGGAAAAGGTATTTTTATGTTATTCGGATTTTTTTATGTCGTCCCTTTAAAATATTTATTTGACCAATCTCTGAAAAGAATGCTTATTATTATGTCATCTTCCTGGATCTATACGATGTTTACCTTTTCACTCTCCGTTCAGATCGGATACTTATTTCCGCCGGAGCATTTAGTAATGTCTGTTTGTATCGTTCAAAGTATTTTTTATTTGATCTCGTTTCCGTTTTATATTAAATTCATTAACAAAGTCTTTGTTTATATTCTAAGAAATATTGAAAAACAAATGATAAATTCACTTTTCAAAATAAGTTTATCTTGGTTCTTTATTATTTTCTTATTGAATTATATTTTTATTGAAGGTAGCACTACTCTCTTAAAATTTATAATACTGTTGATTATAATCTGGAATTCCATACTATCCTATAAAATGCTCTACAATTTTGTATACACAAACAATAGAGCCGAAACGTTAAGCCAGATTACAAAAATTGACACGCTTACAAATTTAAAGAACCGAGAAGGTTTATATGAAGACGTACTTGCAAAAACAGACAATAATATTCCTTTTGCCATTATTTTTATAGATTTAGATGATTTCAAATCTATTAATGATAATTATGGCCATCAAATGGGAGATACCTATCTGATAGAGTTTGCAAAAGCCGTCACTAATCTATTAACGAAAAATGATATTTTCTATCGATTGCATGGAGATGAATTTGTTATCCTTACAGAGATATCCGAACTTGAGATTTTATCTAGCAGGATAAAGGAATTGAATTTTACTATTGTTCCGAACAATGTTGCTTTTATAGGATTAAGTTTGGGATCCGCTACCTTTCCAGCTGATGGAGATAAGCTGAAAGATTTAATGTATTTAGCAGATTTGAGAATGTATCAGGTGAAAAAAGAAAAACGTAGAAATTAGCAGAACAAATCGTGAGTAAATCAAGCAACTAGAAATCAATACAACACATCTTAAAATAATCAAGCTACTAGAATCAGTACAACACATCTTCAACTAATCAGCCCCAAAGCAAGAGCCGGAATTGAATTCTCTAAATTCTTTTCCGGCTCTTATTATTTCTTTATTATTAATTAGTAAGTATAACTTTATCCTTCTTTATTACTTCTCAGTAATCGCTTTTTGAGGCATTAAATTATTTCTTTTAGTGACAATATATTCCCTAATCCCATAATGAATGGAATTAAACATGAAATTGAGGGCTTTTTTTATCTCTTGTTTTTCCTCTTTTGCCATTTTGGAATATGAATTCAATACTTTCTTATAATTCGGAAACTTGTTTATTTTCAATTCCATAAAGGTTCTTTTCTCACAGGCCATCAGATTGTAGAATAAATGATCAACAAATTTTCCTCTCTGATGTATATTCATTGATGCAATCCACTTCTTCATGATATTATTTACAAGAACACTTTCTGCATTAAGTTCGATGTCACGGCTAAATGTATTACCGTTTATGATCCAGGAGAAGCCATCATGCTGAGTTCCTCCCTTGTTTTTACTTTTTATTATCTCAAATTCTTCTTCATTTCTCAGTAGCATTCCTACGATACAGAATTTCGGAACAAATTTCTTGATTTTCGGAAGCACGGCCTTATATCTTTCACTACTGTTAATTTCCTCCGTAAAGCCAAACCCATCATTACTATAGATACCAACTATATTATCACTGACTTCTTTGCTGCAAAATGTGGAAGCATAGACCGCCAGATTGCCGCCCTTCGAATGTCCTCCGGTTATTATCTTCATTTTTGAGACTTCTGGAATATTCTCTATATACCATACTGCATCCTCCTGCGAGGGTACCGGCATGCTGACAAACATATTGCAGTCTTCTTTCCATCCAATGAAAGAATCATCTGTTCCTCGAAAAGAGACATATACAGTATCATTTCCGAGCAGAATCTGAATGGCCGCAAACTGTTCTTCTCTCTCGCCATCAAGAATTTCTTCAAACCCTCTGAGCAGCAAATCACGGTAGCGTCTTCTCTTTGACAGTTTATGAAGCATTTTATATGTATTCAACAGATATTTATCTTTTATATCCTTCTCATAATCAAGCGCCACAATTTTTTTATTGGCATCTCTGATACTGATCATGTGATTTGAACCAATACCTTCGACTACTTCACTAAAATTTACATAGGAGAGTACCGCGAAGATCAGATTATCAACTTCGTTGAAGGGTTCCTTATCAAAAGTACAATCTCCGTATTCATGTATATATTGAAAAATATTTCCCACTTCTTTTACCTCTTCAAGCAACAACAAATCGTGTTATATTACAGTATCTTTTAGATATATTTTATGTTTCTATTAAAATGTCTTTTTAACTTTTCACAAGTTTCTATTAATTTTATTGATTTGCCTTATCTTATGCTCACATGTTTCTGATGATTTTATTGATTTGCCTTCATTTATATTCGTATATTTCGATTGATTTTATCATTTCATAGATACGCACGAATTCGTATCATGTTTCTAGAATATTAACTATACTTCATAGAGAGATATCTTTCAATTAACAAAGGGTAAACAAATTATGAATTTTCACTACATTCGTCTGTTTTATGCATCTTTCATCTGTCTTAAGTGCATTATTAATCTTAGTTAAAGGCTATAGCAGACACAAATAAAGCACATCAAGATTATTACAAATTCAAAGAATTAAGATACGGTGTAGGTTCCCCTGTTTCAGCTACCATCTTCTTAAAAAGTTTTTCCAATATATCCATTTCATCTTTTGCGACTATTGTATGTTTTGCCATTGCAAATTCAGCAATTTTAGTATTCATTCCCATCGAAAAGATCGGAACTAAAATAAAACAAGGTAGGTAAAAAAAGTTTAATTTTTTCGGATTAACATTAAATCCTTGTTTCTTTAACACCCTGAAACATTCCCGAATAGCGAGTATCATTTTTTTAAGGGTTTCAGGTGACTTTGCCAATTCATAGTTATTCGAATTAAATCTATATAATGCTTTTCCTATAGGAACAACTACAGCAACATGATTTTTTTGCCAACCAATCATGTTCTTGTTTTGGCTTGGAGAAAATCCTGCCTTTTTAAAAATTTGTAACAGCTTTTTCAGCCTCTGAGTTTTTTCACCATTTATTTCTCCAAAAGTCGTAGATTGAAATAATTTAACCGGCCCTTTCCCAATAAAATATGACAC
>JBASOB010000338.1:0-6334 GCA_049657865.1 Mobilitalea sp. | reverse complement strand
ATTATACAGCAATTCACGGTTACGATTATATATTTCTAAATCAACTTTAGCATCAAGACATTTTGCTACTGCTCTCTGCATTAAAGAAGGTGCATTGACAAATCCAAGAATTCGATTCGCTACATTTGCTGCAGCAACAACGTCTTCGTAGTCCTCCACTTCTTGTGGAATTACAAGGTAACCGATTCGCTCACCGGGGAGGGATAAGGATTTGCTAAAGGAATATCCTACAATCGTATTTTGATAAAATTTTGTTAAATAAGGTACTTCAACTCCGTCATAAGCCAATTCACGATAAGGTTCATCAGCAATCAGGTAGATGGAGGTAGCGAATTCTTGCTGCTTCTTATATAGTATAGCTGCCATATCAATAATCGTTTTTTCAGAATACACTACGCCGGTAGGATTATTCGGAGTATTGACAATGACTGCCTTGGTATTCTCGGTGATTTTTTGCTCAAATTCAGCTAAATTAGGTTGGAAATCTATTGTGTTTGGCGATACCACTACCAATTTACCTTCAAAGTTGCTGACATAATTTCTATATTCACCAAAGAAAGGTGCAAAAGCAATCACTTCATCATTTGGATTTAGCAGTGTTTTCAGGATTACATTCAATCCACCTGCTGCGCCTACTGTCATAATGATATGATTTGAATTAAATGCAGTTCCAAAATTATGATTGATGGATTCTGCAATTTTAGTTCTGACGTCTTCATATCCGGAATTGTTCATATAACCATGTACGAGGGTTGGATTTTCTTCATTAATCACTTGAAGTAAGGCTTCCTTTATTTCAATCGGAGGCTCTACACTTGGATTTCCTAAACTGAAATCATATACATTCTCTGCACCATAAATACCAGCCAGTCGTTTTCCTTCTTCAAACATAGCTCTAATCACGGAACTGTTTTTCACTAACTCTATCATTTTTCCTGATATCATCAAGTACCTCTTTCTTGGCTATTTTACCGTTGATTTTTGTGGTAAAGTATAGCATACAATTGTTGTGTTATCAATACAAATTTCAATTTATGAGTTTGGTAAATTTCAATTTATTAGTTCGGCAAATTTCAATTTATTAGTTCGGCAACTTCAATTTATTAGTTCGGCAACTTCTTATCTTCTGCTTCTTATCTTCTGCTTCTTATCTTCTGCTTCTTATATGTTTTTGTTTTTATTCATATGGAGGATACTTAAACTTTTATCTTCTATCGCCAAACATTATTTTTTCATTTGATCTTATTCTATAATAAAGAGGCTGCAGTAAGATATATGTTAAGAATACGCGTAGGGCGTGTGCTTTCATATTTTTGCGCTTACTGCAGCTGATCAATTTAATTTGTTAATACAATTCGAATTACTTTTTCGTTTTTGGTATTTCGTTATGGAAGCGGATATTTAAGTAGGATTCTACGATTTCTACGCAAGTATCGAATCCTAAATGTGCACTGTTTAAACAGAGGTCGTAGTTTCTTGCATCATCCCAGTCACGGCCAGTGTAGTATTTATAATAATCAGCTCTATATTTGTCAATAGAAGCGATTCTTTTTTCAGCTTCTTTTTCATCGAGGCCTTCCACTTCATAAAGATTACGGATACAGTCCTCATGAGGTGCATGAACGAAAAGTCTTACTAAATTATCATTATCTTTTAGGACAAAATCTCCGCATCTTCCTATGATGATACAAGACTCTGCCGCTGCTAATTCTTTTATTATTTTGGCCTGATAGTTAAACAAATTAACGTTGGAGGTAAAATCATCGCTTTCCGGCGGAATCAATTCTCCTTTGTATACGGAACTTGCTATTTTGAACAAAAGGCTTTTCTTCAATTTCTCATCGGCTTTTGCAAATAAATCCTGATTAATTCCGCTGTCGTCTGATGCTAAGCGCAGCAGATCTCTGTCATAATAAGGAATTCCAAGCTTTTCAGATAACATCTTACCAATCGTTCTACCACCGCTGCCGTAACCTCTCTGAATCGTAATCACATATTTATCCATTACAATGCCTCCCACTATTCACCTAAGTATGCTTTCTTCACTGATTCATCGTTCATCAATTTCTTAGCATCACCTTCTAGTACGATCTTACCAGTTTCCATAACATAGGCACGATCAGCAATTCCTAATGCTTTCTTTGCATTCTGTTCTACTAGTAATACTGTGGTGCCTGTTTTACTAATGCTCTTTATGATATCAAATATTTCTTCTACCAGAATAGGAGAAAGGCCCATCGAGGGCTCATCCATCAGTATTATTCTTGGGCGTGACATAAGTGCACGTCCCATCGCAAGCATCTGCTGCTCGCCACCGCTCAGTGTTCCGGCAAATTGTCCTTTACGTTCTAAAAGCCTTGGAAACCTTTTATATACATTATCTAAGGACTCTGCAATTTCTGTCTTATCGCTACGGGTATAAGCCCCCATCAACAGATTTTCATATACCGTAAGCTGTGAAAACACATGCCGTCCTTCCGGTACGTGTGCAATTCCCAGCGAAACGATTTTATGTGCGGGAATCTTCTGCAGATCAACGCCTTCAAAGAGTACTTCGCCATTTTTCGCATTAAGCAAACCCGTGATGGTATGCAGTATTGTTGTCTTACCTGCACCGTTAGCACCGATTAATGCGATAACTTCGCCCTCATTTACCTCAAAAGAAACGTCTTTTATTGCTTGAATCACTCCGTAAAAAACTTGTAAATTCTTTATCTCCAGCATGGCCATATCCATACCTCCTATGATCAACCGTATACTTATCGTACTCTCGTCCCAGCAGGAATTTTTCCGTGCAGAGAACGTCTATTTACTCCGTTATTTATTCACCAAGATATGCCTTAATTACTTCTGGATTATTGAGTACCTCTTGCGGTAATCCATTTGCCAGTTCCATACCGAAATTTAATACATAAATCTTCTCACAGATACCTGCTACGAGCTTCATATCATGTTCAATCAGAAGGATTGTAACATCGTATTTCTTACGAACCAGTGTGATGGTTTCCATCAGTTCATTTGTTTCATTTGGATTCATACCTGCTGCCGGTTCATCAAGTAGCAGCAACTTTGGATTGGTCGCAAGTGCTCTTGCGATCTCCAGCTTTCGCTGCTTGCCATAAGGAAGATTAGAAGCAAGGCGGTGAGCCTCTTTATCAAGGTCAAATACTTTTAAAATATCAAATGCACGCTCATTCATCTTCTTCTCTGTCTTGAAAAATGATGGCAAACGGAGTATTCCTGAAGCAGTTGAATATTTATAATCATTATGAAGGCCTACTTTAACATTATCGATTACCGACATATCTTTAAACAGACGAATGTTTTGAAAGGTCCTTGCAACTCCAGCTTTATTGATTTCTATCGTACTGCGTCCGGTGATATCTACACCGTCTAAGACGATTCGCCCTTGGTCTGGTTTGTAAACACCTGTCAGAAGATTGAACGCCGTTGTCTTACCTGCACCATTCGGTCCGATCAATCCATATAACTCACCTTTTTCAATCGTGATGTTAAAAGAATCTACCGCACGTAATCCGCCAAAGGAGATGCCTAAGTTATTCACAGATAGCATTGCCATATTACTCTGCCTCCTTTTTCGACTTTTTAAAGAATGCCGTAAGGACATCTTTAATGGAATGGTTCTTACGCCATGTAACACAGGTAGGATTCCAGTTAAAAATCATCATTACAATCAATACGACTGCGTAGATAAGCATACGATAATCCTGCATAAAGCGTAGGTATTCCGGCAGAAGTGTCAATACGATCGCTGCGATAATGGAACCTCGAAGATTTCCGATCCCCCCAAGTACAACAAACACCAAAATAATAATTGACATATTATAACCGAAATTCTTTGGAGTTGCTACCAAGCTTGATATGTTATGAGAATAAAGTACACCAGCAACTCCTGCCATTGCTGCGGATATCGTAAATGCCAATATTCTATATTTCGTTATATCAATTCCGATGGACTCTGCTGCAATACGGTTATCCCTGATTGCCATGATAGCCCTGCCGGAACGTGAATTAACTAAATTAACGATAATCAGATATGCTAATATGAGAAGAACAACTGCTACTGTAAAAGTGGTATCATTTGAAGTTCCGACAATTCCTTTCGCTCCTTTGATAATTATCTCTCCATTATCCTGAAGGTTAAGCGAAGCAGCATCTTTTGTTGAGAAATGTAAGCCTTTACTATCAAGTCCAATATATAAAACGTTCATGATATTTTTAATGATTTCGCCGAAAGCAAGCGTAACAATTGCTAAATAATCCCCACGAAGCCTTAGTACGACAATACCGATCAATGCGCCAAACAGAGCTGCGGCAACTGCCCCGATAAGGATTGCCAGAGTGAATCGCACAAAAGTATTCTCTATCGTGTTCATAGTACATTTCGTAAAAAATGCACTAAAAAACGCTCCCACGCACATGAAACCGGCATGCCCAAGACTCAGTTCACCAAGAATCCCGACGGTAAGATTTAGCGAAACTGCCAACATGGAATAATAACATAATGGAATTAATAATCCCTGTAAAAGGTTTGACATTGACCCGGTCAGAATCATGATCTGGCATACCAAATACACAATCCCAATCACCCCGATCGTAATAATATTGGTACGTGTTGCTTTGTTGAATTTATCCCAAGCTTTGATTTTTACTTTTGTCATCATCGCCACCTACACTTTCTCAGTTATCTTCTTACCAAGAATACCCGTAGGCTTCACAAGAAGAACAAGAATTAAAATCATAAACACAATTGCATCTGCAAGTTGTGACGAAATATAGGCACGGCTTAAAATCTCAATCACTCCAAGTAAAATTCCACCGATCATAGCCCCCGGTATGGAACCGATGCCTCCAAGTACAGCAGCAACAAAAGCCTTAATACCAGGCATAGCTCCTGAGGTTGTCGTCAGACTCGGGTAAGCTGAAAACAGCAGTACACTAGCTACAGCTGCAAGTGCTGATCCAATTGCAAAGGTGATAGCGATTGTTTTATTTACATTAACGCCCATTAGTACTGCCGCATCTTTATCTTCCGATACTGCTACCATACCACGGCCTATTCTTGATTTTTTAACGAAAGCGGTTAGTGCAACCATAATTATGATACAGGTTGGAATCGTAACAAGTGTCTCACCTGAAATAGTAAGTGCACCTCCAGCAAGTTTTAACGCCGGGATTGTAATGACTGAAGTAAATGATTTCGTATCAGCTCCAAATATAAGCAGTGCAATATTCTGTAGAAGATAGCTGACACCGATAGCAGTAATTAAAACCGCAAGTGAGGATGCTTTACGAAGCGGTTTGTAGGCGATTCGCTCAATTGTTACACCCAAAACCGTACAGAATACGATTGAAACAAGCACTGCAATCACTGGGTTAAGTCCCATCGTGCTCATAACGGTAAAAGTAACAAATCCTCCCATCATGATAACGTCACCATGTGCGAAGTTAAGCATCTTAGCAATCCCATAAACCATCGTATATCCAAGTGCAATGATTGCATACACACTTCCAAGACTGATTCCTTTAATTAAATAAGATATAAAACTCATAATTACCCCCGTCTACATACTTTGGCATGTATTATATTTCGCATTATCCTTCTTTTGCAATGAAAATGACCGAGACAAACAGGACAACATACGGTTATTACATAAATTCGATTATATCATAGTACAAGTGCTGTTACAACCAAAAACTCGTATCGCATTGCCATAATATCCATTGTTTTGCACAATAAACAGATAGATTACTGGCTAATCGCAAACTAACAGAGGGATGCCAAAAAGCACCCCTCTGTACATTTGTTCACCTACATGATTACTATGCTTTACTGTTACTGAGCTGATACATATACACCGTTCTGGATTACAATTGCTCTAGGAGCTTTGTTAACCTCACCGGTTGCTGCCCATGTCATATCAGCGCCTGTTAAACCATCAACACTGATCTCTGTCATTGCAGTCTTCATTGCATCACAGATATCCGAAACGCTCATATCTGAAGTAACTTCACCTTTTTCAATTGCTGCTTTTATGATATACATAGCATCATAAGCATCAGCTGCAAACTGATTTGGTGTATCGCCATAAGCTGCTGTATAATCAGCTACGAACTTCTGTGTTGCAGCATCTGTTGCATCTGCTGCAAATGGTGTTAATAACATAACGCCTTCTGCTAATGTTGTATCAAAGTTTTCAACGCCAAGAATACCGTCAAGACCATCGCATCCGAAGAAAATAGGGGCGAAATCAAGTGATGCTGCCTGTGTTAAAATCAAAGTAGCTTCTGTATAGTAGATTGGAAGAAATAC
>JBASOB010000337.1:0-5887 GCA_049657865.1 Mobilitalea sp. | reverse complement strand
CCCTCACAAAAGCCATAAACACTCTTACCACAAGTCCAAACAAAAGCAGAATAACTTTAGCCACTTCTAACAGTAATCTTAATGCTCCTAGAATAATCAATCCTATCCATTTCAGTAGTATGAACGGTACCGCTCCTATCCCCGATAAGGTTTTCATCATCGCCATTCCACTCCTTCCTATGACCATGCATTTGATAAAGAAGATAATACTTCATCCTCTTCAACACATGTTTCACTTCTTGCAATAGATTCTGATGTTTCTACTATTTGCGTAGTAACAGGTAAGTTTGGTCTCCCAGCATGCGAAGAACAGAGAAGCGTCACAACCTCTTTCATTACTTTCCCAGTTACTCTTTCTTCTAAGTCCTCTAGATCTTTTCTTTTGATATATCCAGTATTCTGTTCCTGTTCCATTGCAGCAGCACTTAATAACTCTTCTCTCGTATAATTACGAATGTTTCTTAGAATCGAATCCGTAATGAAGTTATTCTGTGACTTATGGACTCCCTTGTTTAAGTTCTGTAAGCTCTGATGTATAGCAAGATGATCTTGATTGGTTAGATTCAAACGAAACGTATATTGAATGACATCATCCTTATTCTTAACCTTTCCCATCTGACCTTACCTCCTTGCATTTCTGAGGGCTATTCTAGCCATGATCTCATATCCCTTCGCATTTGCTTTTACATCCATCTTATACTCTATATTGGGCAACTTAACACTACAGTAATTCTTAACAACACTTGCTCCACCTCCAACTATGATAATTGGTGTCGTCTGTACATTGATCTCGAGTTCCTTTAAGGAACGGATAATCATATCAGCGTAATTGGTTAGATATTTATCGATAAGCTTCAATACCTCTTCTGGAACATTACTTAATTGGCGATGCCTAATATAATGTTCGATATCTGCTTCCTCTAATTCGTAATTGAAATTCTTTACGCAGTCGCGATTAATCTCTCTCATACAGGTAATCAAGCCATGTGGTAGACTATTGCATCTTCTATCATCCGGCTTCTTATTAATTACAGGCATAATATCGATTGTCCAAGACCCTAT
Organism: Mobilitalea sp.; assembly: GCA_049657865.1. Lineage (GTDB taxonomy): Bacteria > Bacillota > Clostridia > Lachnospirales > Lachnospiraceae > Mobilitalea. The sequence goes on along the minus strand of JBASOB010000337.1, from coordinate 4,825 downwards.
ATCAACAACTACTGCCCTTCTTTGAAAATTCGGTATCATCTCTGTAACTGCTGAATAACACTGTGGATAGACTGAAACCTTTACAATGTAGATATGGTATTCCTTTTCTTCAAACTTAAAATGAACTTCTTGGTTCTTTGACAGATAATCAATAAATGCTTGTTTTTCTTCTCCAAACCTTGTAAGCGGTAGTCCAACTGCTAGATATACATTCGACTTACGAACATCTCCTCTCTTCGCTAATTCCTTTGCTATTGCAGCTAGTGTAAGAAGATAAAAGTCTTCGTTTTCTACCTTAGTGTTTTTTACTTCTAGACGTCCACCACCAATGTTGTAATACTTTCCTTGATACTCTAAAACATCTTTAAAAAATGTTGGTGATGGGTTTTCTTCGATTGACGTTGAAAAAACTGATGTCACGCTCTTGATGTGGCTCCAACCATGATCTATGCCAATTACTTCAATAATATTGTTTTCCACTTCTTCGCCCTCCTTTTTATTCTTTAACAACCTTCTGCATGCAGAATCAAACCTTGTAGCAGTCTAATTGCTTTATTTTATTGCTTTTTCTTGCTTCAATTTATACTTTGTATTCCATTCTTTCACTAACTTTTCAATTAGCTTTATTTTTTGTTCCATTGTAAAATTCTTAGGAAAATACTCTTCAAGGGAGTCTCCTCGAATTTTAATTATCTCACGTTGGTTGGCTTTTTCTTCCTCCAAGATTAGATAGATTTTATCTACTTCCAAAGTTCCTTGCTGACTCATACGTTTCATCCGTTGAGCTTGAGATAATGAGGGAGTACTTTGCTCCATGTCCATAACTACATACAGCTCATACTGCTCTTCCTCTTTTAGAAAAGAGATCTCAACTGCTGTGCGGAATGCAATTTGTCCTAAATCAACCATAGTAAGAATCTGAGGAATTAGCTGTGTTAATCTAATATATCTAGCAATCTGCGCCTGACTCTCACCCACTAACAGTCCCAACCCTTCATTGGCATTTAACTTTTTATCCATTGGATAAGAAGTATCTGTTAATAGATCAGTTCTTTTTCCCTGCTGTTTCATTGCTTCTAACTTCATTTTATAAGCATAAGCTTTTTCACTAGGTTTGATATTCTCCCTTTGCAAGTTACTATCTACCATAGCAATGACTGCCTGATTGTCATCCATTTCTTTTATAATTACCGGAACTTCATCTATTCCAGCCCACTTACTTGCTTCTTTCCGTCGATGACCTGCTATTATTTCCAACCCATCACCGTTTGGATTTGGTCTTGCTATCAATGGTACTAATACACCTTCTTCCTCAATGCTTTTCATTAATTCAAACAATTCCTTGTCATTTTCTACTTTAAAAGGATGTTTTCCAAAATTATGTAGTTGATTGATTTTGATGTTCTGTATAACAGTTACCTGTTTGTTTTTATTTTCTTTCTCCTTTACATGGCTCAACTTTATCACATCCTTTCAATATTAACTAATGTACAAATAATCTTCTAAACAAAAAAAGACCTCTTATTTCTAATTGGCTTAGAAATAAAAGGTCTATATGATTGAAACAAAAAAGGTATCACCGAAGAGGCAATACCTGATTTGTTATTCATTATTGTACAAAACTTAATTCTTTTTCTATTATTTTTAGTTACTATCGTACGCCACGAAAAGTTGAATCGTACGCCATTCATACGCCAATTTTCATAAAAACTACGGTATTTTACGTTAAATTACGAAATGTTTAATTTTCTCTTCATATCGCTGTAACCCTTGATAAATCAAGGTTTCAAGCTACTTTCACTACAACTCGAACGGTGTCACCTGATATACATAATAATTCAACCAGTTCGTATACATAACATTGGCATGTGCCCGCCATACAAGATTTGGTCTGCTGTCCGGGTGATTATCCGGATAATAGTTTTCAGGAAGTGCGATATCAAGACCTTTGGCAACGTCCCTTTTATATTCTTTGTCTAGAGAAATTCTATCATATTCAGGGTGTCCCATTACAAAGATCTGTTTTTCATTTTGGTCAATCACAATAAACACACCTGCTTCGTCAGATTCAGCAAGTACCATAAGTTCTTTACAATTGTCGATATCTTCTTTGGAGACTGTGGTATATCTGGAATGAGGAGCCATAAATACATCATCAAACCCTCTTACAAATGGAACTTTGCGTTGCAATACCCTATGTTCAAATATACCGAACATTTTCTTATCCAAAGTTTTTTTATGTATTCCATAATGATAATATAATCCAGCCTGTGCTCCCCAACAGATATGAAGGGTAGAAGTTACGTTTGTCTTCGTCCATTCCATGATCTTAACTAATTCGTCCCAATATGTTACTTCTTCAAATTCCATGAGCTCTACCGGTGCTCCCGTTATAATCAAACCATCGAATTTGCGATGCTTCACATCCTCATAAGTAAGATAGAATTGATCCAGATGGCTAGTAGGCGTATGTGATCCAACATAGGTACTGGTCGTTAAAAATGTGATGTCCACCTGCAACGGTGTATTTGACAAGCTGCGTAGGATTTGTACTTCGGTATCCTCTTTTACTGGCATTAAATTCAAGATAGCAATCTTTAAAGGTCTGATATCCTGATGCATGGCACGGGTTTCATCCATGATAAATATATTCTCATCCTCGAGAATTTTCTTAGCAGGTAAATCACTTTGTATTTTTATCGGCATTTTCATCACCATTTTCGTTGTTTATAGTAATTGTTATAGTACCACTATTATTTTATTATAGCAATCATCAATATTGTAAATACGAAACATCTTCCATATTATACCTTATTCTTGTTTCTCAAGCAATCATTCCAGACTTCCCACTATTACCATGCACCTTACCATCATTCCATAGATTCTATCATTGATACTGAACAGTCTTTCTGAATCCTATAAAATATCTTAACAAGTGACGGATCATAATAGGATCCACTGCAGGCAACAATTTCTTCTGTCGCTTCTTCCTCACTCATTGCCTTATGATATGGTCGATCATTCGTCATTGCATCAAAACTGTCAACAATAGCTAATATACGGCACTCGATTGGTATCTCTTTTTTCATAATTCCGGCAGGATATCCTGTCCCGTTCCATTTCTCATGATGGTGAAGGATCAGTGGAGCGATATCTTTAATTTCAATGGATTCGATTGCAATTCGTTCGCCTATCGCAGAATGTGTACGCATAACTTTCCATTCTTCCTCTGTCAGTTTGGCAGGCTTTTTTAATATACTATCCGGGATACCGATTTTACCGATATCATGAAATTTGGTAAGCAGAACAAGTCGGTCCATTTGATCCTGATGCATGCTGATTGCCTCCCCGATTAACACCGCGAGTCTCTCCATTCGAATCACATGGCCTTCCGAAACATAGTCCTTTGCTTCCAGCGCCTTCATAAATGTTTTAACAAAGGTTCCCCTGGTACTTTCCTTCTTAAGCAGCTTGTTCTGATACATATTGTTATCGGCAATCTGAAACATATATTCCATATTTATTTTACCGCTTAGATGATAGGAATAGCCATATGCGAGAGATAAGCTACTGTTCTGAGCAGAAGCATTATAAGCTTCTACTGTTTGTGATAGCTGATTCAGCATCTTCTCAACCTGAATTTCCTCGATATTCTCTATAATAACTCCAAACTCATCTCCTCCGATTCGGAAAACCAGACCTTTGTTTTCAAAGACCTCGCTGATTATAACGCCGCTTGCAACAATGATTTTGTCTCCTGCTAGATGTCCAAGGGTGTCATTGATAAATTTAAGGCCATTTACATCAATGGAGATAATTGTAACCTTCTCTACTTCTTGTCCATTATATTTATTCATTGACTCTTCAAAAATTCTGCGATTATAGAGATTAGTCAGATTGTCTCTCTCCACCATATCCCTAAGTTTATATTCCATGCGGATTCGTTCCGTCATATTGCGAATCATAATCAGAATTTCTTTGCTTTCTGACTCATGAAAGCGTGCTTCATAATAGTAGATTTGGTCCCCCACCTGCATCTTCAGCTCTTTAATAAAGAAAGACTGACTCTGTTTTACTTGCCTCGCTGTATCACTTAATATCTCCATGATCTCTGGATTTCTTAGGAAATGTTCTTGATGGACTTCCTTGTTTTTTTCTTCTTTCGTAAATGGTCTGATATTGCCCTCCATATCACTTACCAACAGAATATCGGGAATCGTTGAAATAATTGCCCTATTTCTCGCATTTATTTTTTCTAAATCATGAATTTTATCCTGTAGTTCAGGATAATAATTTTTACGAAAAGAGTCCTCCCCCAAACCAATAATGGAGTCTCTGCTAAATTGTTTCTTATTCTTTTCCTTATAAGATTCATCCATCCTTGCATTCACTCCATTCTTGATCACAATTTTACTCAAACTCGGTATAAAACAGCTTTCACGAAGGACTTAAGTAGCAAATCATTTACTTTCTTATAATGATTCGTTCAAAAATTGTCCTGACTTCTTCTTTTGTAACAATTCTCGGATTTGTTACGATGCAGGGATCCGCCATCGCATCTTCTGCCAATTTATCGAGAATCTCTTCATTCAGTCCTACCACTTCTTCTACGTCCTTAATTCTCAAGTTTTTTCTCAAGGTCCGAATTCGGTTAAGCAATGCATATTTTATCTGTTCCTTATTTAAACTATTTATCTCTATCTGCATTTTCTCTGCAATATCTGCATATCTTTCCGGTACCGCATCAAAATTCAGATCAATTACCTGTTCGAGTAAAATACTATTGCATTCTCCGTGGGGTAAATCAAGGAGTCCACCCATACTA
>JBASOB010000336.1:0-3602 GCA_049657865.1 Mobilitalea sp. | reverse complement strand
TATCTATACAGTGTATTTCAGATTCCTAAAGATTTTGATTATCGTGCCGCTAGGGGCAATTGCTTTTTCAACCATGGCAGGAAACAAAACAGTAAGCCATACGGTTTCAACTTATTGTAAGTATTTCTTATCTGTTGTTTTCGAGGCGATAACTATGACACTTGCCATTATTATATGCAATGCCTTTTTAAATGCTGGACTTCCAGCCTTTACGGGAGGATACGCAGACTGGGCGCAGACATTGATTTATCTGTGTGAAATGACATTTACGATTGCCTTGACCGTGGGAAGCGTGAAGGGAGCGCAGTCACTTACCAGTAAAGCATTTGGATTATAGGAAGGAGAAAAATAATATGGTAATTGAAGTCAACAAAGATATTGACCGCTACCAGGAGTCCGTTGTAATGGGATTAAATGTAAAGCAGATTATATTTTCTATTGCCAGTGTTGTAGTGGGCGGAGGCATGGTATTGCTTCTATGCCGTTATATTGGTCTTACAGGAGCAGCCTATGTGGCAATCCCCTGTGTAGCTCCGATTGCACTTGGAGGTTTCTATTCTTATAACGGAATGGACTTTTATGAATATATGAGCAGAAAGATTCATTTTATGATAGGAAACAAAGCGCTTACTTACAGTTCCACGGAAGGGGAAGCGGTAATCAAGGAACTTCAGATGCAAGCGAGTGGAATTGGTCCGGTGAGTAAGTGGAAAAAGCAGACATCGGGTATGAATCATGAGACAGATATAAGAAATACATCAGCTTCAGGGAATCGAAAGAAACAGGAGGAATTTGAAGCTATGAAGAAAAAGATGAAAAAGCTGCTATTTGGAGGTATTGCCATAATCATTTTGATAGCTGGTATAGCAGCATATAAGTTTATGCATTAAATAGTTTAGTAACCATTGTCTGACCTATTAGGTCGGGACAATCCAGGCATAGCCGGGGTTGTCTCCGGCTGTGCGAAATATTTTAATCAATCAAGAAATTGCTTCCAGCAGGAGTGCAAGATGCAAAAGTGGATATTGTCATGCAAGCATGACCTTCATCTCGAAACAAGAATGATGGAGCATTCATGATTAAGAAAGCGAGGTTAGATAGAATGGGTATATTTGCAGACGGATTTAAGGAACTTAAAAAAGCCAGTGAACCGCTTTTTAAAACTCCGAAATCCATACAGGAAACCATTGAGATTATGGCGGTAGCAGAGAATGGGATATTTGAAGTCAGTAAAGGACAAAAAATAGCCTTTAATAAGTATTCCAAATGCTATCGCTTTCAGGATATTAATTACACCACCGCCACGGAAGATGAGCAGATTGGCATTTTTGAAAGATACTGCAAGTTCTTAAATTCACTTGATTGTAATTACAAGATAACGATCAACAACAAGAATAAGAACATGGCTGAGCTTCGGGATAAAGTGCTGATTACAAAACAGGAGGATGGATTTAATAACTTCCGCAAAATATACAATGACATCATTGAGGAGAAGATACAAGAAGGCAGACAGGGCATTGAACAGGAGCGATACCTGACCATTACCATTGAGAGAAAGAACTTTGAGGAAGCTAAGGCACAGTTTGCGACTTTAGAGGCAACCATACACAAGGCTTTTATTGAGCTTGGGGCTGAAATTGTTCCTTTATCTGCGAATGAGAGACTTCGTGTACTATATGATTATTATCATTTAGGAAATGAGGGAAGTTTTGATTTTGATATCAAACAGGCGAAGAAGGTAGGACGTGATTTTAAGAATGATCTTTGTAATGTCATGATTAAGTATTTTCCTGATCACTTTGAGGACGAAAGTAAGTATTGCAGAGCACTCTTTATTAAGAAATATCCAAGTAGCTTATCGGATCGATTTATCAATGAGATTACGTCATTACCAGTACATTCCATTACAAGTATTGATGTCGTACCAGTGCCAAAGGATTTAACAACACAGGTACTCCAAAGAAAATATCTTGGTATTGAATCGGACATTATCAAGCAGCAGAGAGTTCGTAATAAGAATAATGATTTTGCTACTGAAATCTCTTATGCAAAGAGAACAGAGAAAAAAGAGATTGAAGCAATCATGGATGATGTGCGCGAGAATGACCAATGCCTGTTTTATGTGGCAGTCACGATTATCTTAATGGCAGAAAGCAAGAAGGAGCTTGAAAGTGTCTGTGAGACAGTGCAGACCATTGGGAAACGTAACAGTTGTACCATTGATACGCATTACTTAATGCAGAGAGAAGCACTTAATACGGCACTTCCAATTGGAGTGAGACAGGTAGAAACCATGAGAACACTACTTACACAGTCACTTGCTGTGCTTATGCCATTTAACGTGCAGGAACTTAACGATGTGACCGGTAATTACTACGGGATCAACCAGATTTCAAAGAATGTAAATATCGGTAATCGTAAGAAACTGATTAACGGGAATGGTTTTGTATTCGGGGTACCGGGTTCCGGTAAATCCTTCTTTTGCAAGATGGAAATGGGTTCCGTTTACTTATCAGGGAATGATGAGATCATTTGCATCGATCCTATGAATGAGTATTTTGACATAGCCGATACTTATGGAGGGACCGTTGTAAATATGTCCACTTATACGGATAACTATGTGAATCCGCTGGAACTGGATGTATGGAGCCTTGATCCAAATGATTCTAAAGGCATGGTTAGAGAGAAGGGGGAATTTGTGCTAGGGCTTTGTGAACAGTGTATTGGTGATAGTCTGAATTCCAGACAGAAGTCAATCATTGACCGATGCGTAAGAACGTTGTATCTCGATATTGCTCGAAGTAAAGAAAAGTATATTCCGGTTATGAGTGACTTTTATGAGCTGCTTTTAGTACAACCGGAGGAGGAAGCAAAAGATATCGCATTGTCCTTAGAGCTGTTTGTTAATGGTTCCCTTAATATCTTTAATCACCAGACAAATGTGGATGTAGATAATCGCTTCACAGTGTATGGGATCAGAGATTTAGGCGCAGAGTTAAGTCCGATTACAATGCTTGTTATGATGGAAGCAATTCAGCAGAGAATCGCCACAAACGGTCAGAAGGGAAAGGCAACCTGGCTCTATATTGATGAGTTTCATGTGCTTCTGAATTCTGAATATACAGCGAAGTATCTGCAACAGCTTTGGAAGAAAGTTAGAAAGCAGGGTGGTCTTTGTACTGGAATTACACAGAATATATTGGATTTGCTTCAGAACTATACAGCTACAACAATGCTTGCTAATTCTGAATTTGTTGCAATTCTTAAACAGGCGAATACGGATAGTTCTAAGATGGCAGAGGTTATTGGCGTATCTGAGGCACAGCTTCGATATGTAACGAATACTTCATCAGGGATGGGACTTATTAAGTGCGGCTCGGTAGTTATTCCGTTTGATAATCAAATCAATAAGGATACGGAGCTTTATAGGCTTTATAATACTAATATTCACGAAATAATCGAGAATTCTCGATTATCTCATTTATCAAAACCTTAATATTATCCAAACTTAGAGCTATAGCGGCTGAAATAATTTGATAGACAACTTTAAAGGTTTGGATTTTATTTACCATGGTATGATTTATCCAAAGAAAAAAGGAGGT
>JBASOB010000335.1:0-5089 GCA_049657865.1 Mobilitalea sp. | reverse complement strand
TCAAGGGCTAAATCAAAATCATTGCCTGTCTCGGATAATGTTCCCTGCGTGTATTGTGAACTAATGGCTGAGTTTCTAACACCAAGACCAACTTGAATTCCGGAAGGTTTTACATCGCCATTATTATCGTAAGATTGACCCTGTATTGTCTGGTATAATAAAGATTTAAATTCTGCTGATTCTTTTTTAAAGCCAGTCGTATTTATATTTGCCAGATTATTTGATATCGTATCAACGTTAGTTTGCTGTGACGTCATACCTGATGCTGCTGTCCATAAGGATCTAACCATATTCTTTTCCTCCTAAATACATAAAACACTAAAATCAACCTGCAACTCAAAATAATTCAAAGGAATTTAATTAATATCTGTAACCTTCAAACTAATTTCCAAGCTATCATTTTGATACTTGTAACGATCGAACTAAATTCCTAAGAATTCGGTTCAAGTACGAATCAAGCCTCGCTTAATTCCTTAAACACGGCCGACAGAATTTGCTGCAAGATCCAATGTTTTATCAACTGACTGTATTACCTTTTGGTTGGCCTCGTAAGCTCTGGTAACAGAAATCATCTCTACCATCTCAGATACTACGTTAACATTGGACTGTTCCGTAAAGCCTTGTCGTACGGAAGCATTACTAATCGTTTCTGTTGCGCCTTCTAATGCTTTGAACATTGTGTCGCCTACTTGGGTAATATAATCATAATCAGTAAAGTCAGTAATCAAGATAGTGTCAACATACTCACCATCCGCATAAACTCCACCATTATCATCAATCAGAACTTCTGCTGCGTCGGTAGAAATTGCTATTTCTCCACCTTCACCCAATAAGTGATTTCCATCTGCATCCACGATTTGACCATCCTTTGTCATGGTAAAAGTACCACTTCGTGTATATTGTGTGCTTTCATTCCCTGCTTTGTCTGTTACTGAAACTGTAAAGAAGCCGCTACCATCAATTGCCATATCGTAGGTATTGGAAGTTTGTTTTAAGGAGCCTTGTCCATAATTAGTATAAACCTCTCCTAATTTAACACCTAAACTCATCGTACCGATTGCTCTGTTATTATAAGCTTCTGAAGCATCCTTTACTTTGATGGTTAGAAGATTATCAAAAGATTGGCTTGTTACGTTCTCTTCTTTGTAACCGACGGTTGCTGCATTCGCAAGGTTATTCGCGATAATATCCAGTCTTTTCTGCTCGTTCGCCATACCAGTATATGCTGTATACAATCCCTTTACCATACCATCAACCTCTTTCTTGTTTAAAATAGCAAAATGCTAATCTCTTTTACCTGCTAAAAACTCTACAAATTTACCTGTGCCGATTGCAACTGCAGTCATAGGATCCTCTGCTGTCATTGTTGTAATACCGGTTTTTTCTGCAATTAATTCTTCTAGTCCGTATAGTAAGCATCCACCACCTGTTAATACAATTCCTCTGTCTGCAATATCTGCTGCAAGTTCTGGCGGAGTTTTCTCAAGAACGCTGTGAACTGCTTCCACGATTTGTGAAGTCGTTTCTTTTAATGCTTCTTCTGTTTCCTCTGATGTCACTACAATTGTTTTTGGAAGTCCGGTTACAAGATTACGTCCTCTGACCTCCATGGATACTGATTCCGGTCTGCGATATGCAGAACCAATTTTTATTTTAATATCTTCTGCGGTTCTTTCACCGATTAAAAGATTATGTTTCTTTCTCATATATCTAACGATAGCATCGTCAAAATCATCTCCTGCTATTTTAACAGAGGTGCTGACAACTGTTCCACCAAGAGAGATTACTGCGATATCTGTTGTACCGCCACCGATATCTACGATCATATTTCCACATGGTCTGGAAATATCAATTCCTGCTCCGATTGCTGCTGCGATAGGCTCTTCTATAATAGCCACTTCTCTTGCTCCAGCTGCATAGGTAGCATCTTCTACTGCTTTCTTCTCAACTTCTGTAACGCCGCTTGGTACACATACACTAATTCTAGGTTTTCTAAATCTTTGTTTCCCAACTGCTTTTTGAATAAAGTATTTTAACATTTTCTCAGTTACAGTGTAATCAGAAATAACACCTTGTCTAAGAGGTCTGACAGCGATTATATTTCCCGGAGTTCTGCCAAGCATAAGTCTTGCTTCCTCACCAATTGCTTTTATCTTATTAGTGTCTCTATCAAAAGCAACTACCGATGGCTCTTTTAATACAACTCCCTTTCCTTTTATATAAACTAATACACTAGCTGTACCTAGATCAATACCAATATCACTACCTAACATAATAATATATCTCCTTTCCTTTTCATGCATCTGCATGAACAAGTATCTTCCATTTAAAAATATCTGATAGATTACGAATTAATCTTTTCTATTTGTTTAAGCACTTTCCTGAATCTAACTCATATAGCAGTAGCCTAAACATATACGTGTATATTATATACGTTTTTACCGTAATTTCCAAGGAGTATTTTCGAAACTTTTTATAAAGTATTGATTTATGAGCATTTACAGCCTTTCGCTCACTGAATTCGGCCTGCAAATGATTATTTCCATCGTTACTTGCTATTGAGGGTTGACCCAAAGTATATTATAATGGTACTAATTATTGGATAAAATAATTCCTCTGATAGATTGACATTTCACACCCCTCATCCGAGGAACAAAAAGGAGTATCCCAAATGAACGAAAACGCTATTACTATGAAAAAAGAAATTCGCATGATTGCCAATTATAGAGCCCTTACCCAGTGTAAATTAATACTTTCACTCTTTTTAGGTATTACGACTCTCTATCTAGGATACATTAGCTATGCTGTATCTCCCTTATATATCCTGATTCTGTTAAATTTTCTGCCGCCTATCCTTACCAGTGCATTAAAAGGTAATCAGAATAATATTAAAATCAAACGATTAGCTGATGCGCTCCTTGATACACCCTTTCAGTTAAGCAGTTTAAAAAGAAAATATAAATATTCTAAAACGAAATATTTTGCTAATATGGTGTCCTATATTCTAGCAATATTTCTTATTCTTTGCTGGCAATATAATTATTTGACTTCCGAAAGCAGTCATACTATGCTATTTTATTTTCCATTAGCAGCTTTGTGTCTCGGACTTATTACCCGCCTGCTGCTCATCATTATTTATCGTATAAAACTTCCTTATGATTTATCACATAACAGAGTCTGATATCTATATCGGCATATTTATCAAATCCATTAGCCTGTTCGTAAAAACGAACAACAGATATTCATCAATTAAATTGTATTCTTCCTGTCCTCATCGCTTTTTATATAATTACAGCCAAATCACACAACTTAATTTAAAAATAAAAAGCCTAGGTCCTTATAAGAACCTAGGCTTTCTCTATAAAATTAATTTAAAGTTAAATCAATAATTAAGCGATGATTTTAGCAACTTTACCTGAACCAACTGTTCTTCCACCCTCACGGATAGCGAAACCTAAACCTTGTTCCATAGCGATTGGATGAATTAATTCAATGTTCATCTCGATGTTATCGCCAGGCATACACATTTCTGTGCCTTCAGGAAGATTACATACACCAGTTACGTCAGTTGTTCTAAAATAGAACTGAGGTCTATAGTTATTGAAGAAAGGAGTATGACGTCCGCCTTCTTCTTTTGTTAATACATAAACCTGAGCTAAGAATTTCTTGTGGCAAGTGATAGAACCTACTTTACAAAGAACCTGTCCTCTTTCGATTTCAGCTCTCTGAACACCACGAAGAAGTGCACCGATATTATCACCAGCTCTAGCTTCATCAAGAAGTTTTCTGAACATCTCGATACCAGTAACAACAACTTTACGGTTTTCTTCTTTAATACCAACGATTTCAACTTCTTCAGAAACATGAAGAACTCCACGCTCAACACGGCCTGTAGCAACTGTACCACGACCAGTGATTGAGAATACATCTTCGATAGGCATTAAGAAAGGTTTGTCTGTAGCTCTAACTGGATCAGGAATCCAGCTGTCAACAGCATCCATTAATTCAACAATCTTGTCGCCCCAAGGACCCATTGGATCTTCAAGAGCTTTAAGAGCTGAACCCTGAATGATTGGTGTATCATCGCCAGGGAATTCATAATCATTTAATAAATCTCTAACTTCCATCTCAACTAATTCAAGAAGTTCAGGATCATCAACCATATCACATTTGTTCATGAATACTACTACATAAGGAACACCAACCTGACGGGAAAGTAAGATATGCTCTTTAGTCTGAGCCATAACACCATCAGTAGCAGCAACAACGAGGATTGCACCATCCATCTGAGCAGCACCTGTGATCATGTTCTTTACATAATCAGCATGTCCTGGACAGTCAACATGTGCATAATGTCTTAACTTAGACTCGTACTCAACGTGAGCTGTGGATATTGTGATACCTCTTGCCTTCTCTTCTGGAGCTTTATCGATCTGATCAAATGCTATAGAAGCACCGGTACCGAATCTTTCATGAAGAGTTTTTGTAATTGCAGCTGTAAGAGTTGTCTTACCATGATCAACGTGACCAATAGTACCAATATTACAATGTGGTTTGTTTCTTTCAAATTTAGCCTTACCCATTTTACAACGTCCTCCTTTAAATAAATGCTTATTAGCAAATAATTTTTTATGCCCAACGGAAAACCATAATGGTCTTCCGGTTGTTTGGGCTTATATCTTGCATCATATGCCTAATTATATTTCATGTTAGAAATATTTTCAAGCATAAACCTACGATATAGTAACTTTTTTTTATTTATCATTAAATATAGGTATATTGCTTGATTATCTAGCTTTATCAGATAAAACTTTTTCCTGAATACTCTTTGGAACTGCTTCATAAGAAGCAAAGAACATGGAGTAAGCACCACGACCCTGTGTTTTAGAACGTAGGGTTGTAGAATAACCAAACATTTCAGACAACGGAACGAATCCTCTAATGAGTTTTGTACCGTTAACGTCTTCTGTTCCTTCAATACGACCACGACGAGAACTGATATCACCGATAACGTCACCCATGTAATCATCCGGAACTGTAACTTCGACTCTCATGATAGGCTCAAGAAGAACTGCGCCTGCTTTATGCA
>JBASOB010000334.1:0-6735 GCA_049657865.1 Mobilitalea sp. | reverse complement strand
GTCCTACTCATCGCAAAGGGTATCCACCCCCGTTTATTCATCTTCCAATGATAACACCTTATATTTCTAATCATAATCCAGAGGTCTGTTTTATGGATTTTAGCTTCCTCCATCTGTGCAGACCTCTGAATAGGTGATCCGTTATATCCTGATTTTAGATTTAGTTATTTCGTTGCCAATGAAGCCACACTTAATTTTTCATTTTGAAACAATGCTTTCAAATCTGCATAAGTTGCGGTTGCAGTATATCTGACTAATACGGACTTGATATCGTCTATGGTCAGTTGTGTAAGAGTGATATCCGTGGTACCTGTCATTGACTTGCTCATTACGTTATCGATATCTTCCTTACTGCTGATTACATAAGGTAAAGAACTGACTCTTTCCGAAGCTGAATAATCGGAATACATTGTTCCACTCAAGGCATTGTCAAGCATAATGATTGACCAGGCAATATCTTCAGTAGGTGAGAAGGAAAGGCTCTGAATAACTCCTTCTCCGCCTATATCAGCAATTATGGATTCATCTGTATTAAATCCACCTGTAATCAGTTTCATATCTTTTGAACAACTTCCGTTTGACATTGCACTCTTCATCGCTGGATATATAAAATCCGTTCCTGCAAGCATACCCACAATAGCATCCAAATCGCTATTACCCTCTTCTAGGAAATACGATTCGTCAAGAGGCGCGAACTCCAGCACCTTAGCATCTCCAACAATTACAATCTGTTGGTCTGCTGCAGCGCTCTCGTTATATTTTGCAATCTCTGCTCTAAAAGCCAGATCCGCTACTGTATTCTGAGGATAAGCATATACAGGGAAAATCATGGTTGCGACTTTCTTATATCCCTTGTCAATTACTCTCTGCGCATAAGCCTGACCGGTTAAGGTACCATCAAAATAACCATCGCAAATTGTTCCAAGGAACTTAGCATTCGTCACTACTTCTGCACTAGCTCCTCCCTCACCATAAACAGAAGCCATATCAGTGTTATAGCCGGCTACATATATCTCAGGGTATTCCGCCATAATGTCTTTTACGCCACCATCCTGGCTCATGATAATTGCAACAACATCCTTGGTCATTCCATTCTTAACTGCCGTTAGATTAGCTGCTGGATCATTATACATATCCCCGTAAACTACTTGAAAGTCATATCCAAGTTCGGAACATATCATAGTTGCATAATTAACAGCGCCGTCATAAGCGGAACCGGATGATAAATTGGACAACCACATGATTGTGCCGCCTTTGACTTGCGGTACCGCTTCTGTTGCAGCGGGTGCATCTGTTGCACTGGCAGCTTGAGTTACTGCATTTTCGTCTGCCACAGGATCTGCCTCTTCTGTAGTTTTGTTGCAGCCAGCAAAGCTTCCAACTACCATTACTGCTACCATAGCAGCTGTAAATAATTTTTTCATCATTTTACTTTTCATTTTGTCCTCCTCTAAACATATACAATTTTGAGTTCCACAGTTCTGTTGTTTCTACTAACTGTAGATAAACTATAGCAAATTCTATATCAGTATTGAACGACAATACTTTTCTATTCTTCTTTCAATTCTTGCTAGCACCATCGCTTTTTCTTATTCCATACTTATGACCTATATTTTTGTAGGTTAAAACCGTAATATTTGTCAGTATATTATATATTTATTAAATATGCAGAATACATTTACATATTATTATGTTTTATGTATACTATTCTTACAAGAATTTATGGAGGTATCTCATATGATTAACAATAACCAAGAATTGATTACTTTTTCAAAAGATATCCCGGTTTATATTAAAATTTATCATTTTGATTTACCGAACCGTCATTGGCATCCAACGTCAGAATTACTTTTTGTCTTGTCTGGGAATGCTGATATCATTATAGAAGATAAAAAATGGCAACTTATTCCCGAAGATATCATTCTGATAAATGACAACGCTCTGCACGAAATTATCCCTAGCAATTGCTCTATGCTTTCCATTAGTTTTCATATGGAGGATTTGAAGTATATGGATGCCTCCGAAGAAATATATTTTGAGCTTAATTCTTCAGGAGAGACTGCCAGTGGACGCTATGACTATGTTCGTCATTTAATGGCTCAGCTAGTTAAAGTAAATGCTTCTGGAGAAAACAAATACATGACACTTAGCCTTCTTTATTCCCTAATCAGTCATTTACTAGATAATTTCCGTGGCATTTCCCCGATCAATATTTCCTCTTCCATCAAATTTCGCGAGCGTATCACCGGAATCACTTCCTATATTGAACAACATTACCGTGAAGGGGTAACCTTAACGGAACTTGCTAATACTCAGCATCTATCCGTTTCCTATTTTGCTTCCTTTTTTGAAAAAACCACAGGTATGACCTTTTTGACCTATTATAACAATCTACGTTTACATCATTCAGTTATCGAAATGCTTTCCTCCGACGAACCTTTAGAAAAAATTGCTTTCAACAATGGCTTTCGCGACACTCGTTCCTTTGTTACTGTTTTCAAAAAAAAATACCAATGCCTTCCCTCCGAATATCGTAAACAATACAATAACGTAAAAAGTGCCTCAGACATAATTTCCGAGGCAAATACAGACGTAACAATGAGCACACAAAGTGATGATAGTAACGAATTACTGTCTCTAGCCAAATACCTTTCTATCTATGAAGAAAGCAGCAGTTATCGTCATGCTTCAAAAGAAGTTAACATGTGTATAGATGGCGGCACGATTGATTATTCCGATCAAGGGGTCCCATTGTCTCACAAATATAAGACACTTTGCTGTGTCGGAAGTGCTCGGCAATTTCTCTATCATGAAGTGCAGGAAATGGTTCAAAAAGTTCAAAAAAATGTTCATTATAAATATGTTAAGTTCCATGGTATTCTTTCAGATGAAATGATGGTCTATATGGAAAAAGAAGACGGGACTCCTGTTTATAGCTTCACGCTTATCGATAAGGTATTGGATTTTCTGATGAGCATAGATTTAAAGCCCTTGGTCCAGCTCTCTTTTATGCCGAAGGCTCTGGCTTCCGACCCGACGAAACAAATCTATATGTGGAATTTTAATACCTCTCCTCCGAAAAACATGAAAAAATGGACTGATTTAATCACCGCCGTAATGCAACATTTCATTCGACGTTATGGAATAAGCGAAGTACGAAGCTGGCTTTTTTGTGTTTGGAATGAACCAGACGGTTCAACAGACAGTTTTGGTTGGGAAAACCCAGAAGAATTTTTTGAATTTTATAAGGAAACTCATTTTACAGTAAAAGCTGTGGATGATAAAATAATGTTCGGCACTCCTTCCTTACTGATTAACCCTGAGACAGATCATAGGTGGACGTTGGATTTCTTTAACTATTCCGTACAGAACAATTGCCTTTCTGATTTTATCAATATTCACTATTATGATAATAGTTTTTCCTCGTTAGGAAGTATTGCGGATTCCTTCTCTATTTCTAATATAGAGAAAGCATGCCCACTCAATGTTGACCCCTTTGCTTTCACTAAATTTATTAATCAATTGAAAGTGCAGAACAAAAAGTTGAAGCTTAATAATGTTCCTATCTATCTGACCGAATGGAATTTAACAGTATCACAACGTGATTTAATCAATGATACCTGTTTTAAGTCCTGTTATCTTACAAAAAATCTGTTAGAGAATTATGACCGTCTTGAGTCTTTTGGCTATTGGTGTCTCTCCGACTTTATTGAAGAGCTTCAGGTTCCGAACGAACTATACCATGGCGGACTTGGAATGTTCACCTACAACGGCATTCCAAAAGCACATTATAATACTTTCCTCTTCTTAACTCATTTGGGCGATGAACTAATTGCAAAAGGCAATGGCTTCTTTGTTACAAGGGATGGTCCAAAGATTGTCATTATCTTATATAATTACGAGCATTATTCCAAATTATTCGCAAGCGGATTACTTTTTGATATGACGAATGAAAACAGATATGCACCCTTTACCCAGATGAATCAAGCACAATTTCAAATAAAATTCACCCACTTGCCTTCTAACGGGTGTCTCATCAAAGAAATGTTTGTTAACCAGAACCATGGAAGCAGCTATGATGCCTGGGCAAAAATGGGCTTTCCTTCTTATATTCGTCCCGAAGATTTAGAATCCTTAAAACAGGTTTCACAACCGGGACTGTACCTTCATCACGAAGTTGTAACTCATGGTGAGTTATCGCTGTCCACGGAGCTAGAGCCTCTCGAAGTACGTATGATTGAGATTATTTTAGATTAAGTTATTGGAAGATTATATCTCCGATATAATACCTTCATATCTCTTTAGTTTTTCTTTAATCGTAGGTATTTGAGCTTTTATCTCATTAGGAATTCTTTCTTGAATACTGGTTAATTCCAAATAATGTTCCTGTATTCCGCCAAAACGCATTCGACTATGTTCTAATTCGCTTTCAGCAAAATTTGCCTTTACTTTGCCGTCTACAATCGATATCGTTCCTTTCATACCGCAGATTGGGCATTCTATATGGGTACCATCATGTATTCTAAGAAGATCATTATGACATCCCGGGCAGATGCCATCCTTGTCACCCTTCCAGGCAGCTTCATACTTCGGCGTTCCGATTGCTGCTGTTACATTCTTACCAAGCAGATTCATACGCGCTATCAACTTTTCATTAAGCACAGGACTAACCATTAAATTCAAATCATATGCACTATAATGATCAATCACCGGCATCTGCATAGAGAAAGCGAAGAGGTGCATATTAGGAAGTCCCATGGAAGTCCAATGTTCCTCCGTTGCTCCGCCTACCGATATCAGACCAAGAAATCTATCTTTAAAAAGCTGTGGATCTAATAATTCGTCTCCACTCTTTCCTTCTTCCATCCGTCGTTCATTAATCGCTTCGGAAAATGCAATATCATGCGATATTCCCATACGGTCAATCAGACATTTGAGTTTACCGGTTGGACCGCAGCTATAAACAGGTGCAGAGATAATAACTGCATCTGCCTCAAGAATCGCCTTCTCAATTGCTGCCATATCATCCTTGATAACACATCCTGCATGACCTGTTTTTTCACGTATCGCCATACAGGCAAAGCATCCGTTGCAAGCAAGAATATTCTTTCCTGCCAAGCTGATAAATTTAATTTCTGCGCCTGAGTCCTCTGCTCCTAGAAGTGCTTCCTTAAGTAAAATATCGCAATTTCCTTCCTTGCGACCAAACGATAATCCTAATACCTTCATTGTGTTCCTCCTGAACTTTACTCATCCTAAATCTAACTCATACTAAATTCTGCCTGTCTTAGATTATAACAATCTTCATTTTTTGATTTAACTACAATACTTTTCGATTACTACTTCATTTCTTCTGAATAGTTTTCACTTTCTGAGTTTCAAACCATAATCTACATTATTGTGGGTATAAAACAGCAATTTCTGTAGTATTAAAAAGCCTCTGAAGAGCAGATGCTTCCTCAAAGGCTTTCCTAATGTTTATCTTTTCTGAGTTTTCCAATAACATCTCAAATATAAAATTGACTGTTTTATAATGACACTTCTTCCTTTACTTCTTTATAAAGTCCATAAAACATTGATCTGCTTCATACTGAGTTTTTTCTTCCTCTATTGTTACTAGATGTCCCTGCTTTACTACAATCTTGCCATTAATTACCGTATAATCAACAGCACCTTTCAGTCCCACGGTTGCTAACACTGATTTTGGATCTACCATGGCACCGACCAAGTCAAATCTTTTCGTATTGACAAGAAAGAAGTCCGCTGCCTTACCAATCTCAAGGGATCCGATATCATCTCTTCCTAGTACCTTTGCCCCTCCAATGGTTGCTATTTTCAGCATATCATAACCGGTAGGTGCTTTGTGCCCGTATTGTAATCTGTGTAGCAAATAACCCACTCTCATTTCTTCCAGCAGGTTAGAACCGTCGTTACTTGCACTGCCGTCCACCGCAAGTCCAACTGGAATTCCAAGATGAAGCATCTCGGGAATCCGTGCAACTCCTGACGATAATTTCATGTTGGAAATCGGACAATGCGCTATGCCGGTTTGCGTTTTAGCCAGTATCTGCAGCTCTTCGTCATTAAAATGAATTCCATGAGCAAACCAGACATCGCTGCCGATCCAACCCAGACTCTGCATATATTCAAGCGGCCTCATACCATAAGTTTCTAAGGTAAATTTCTCTTCATCCTTGGTTTCTGCGAGATGTGTGTGAAGACGAACCCCAAGGCTTCGTGCAAGTTTGGCAGACTCACTCATTAAATCAGGAGTTACACTAAAGGGCGAGCAGGGAGCCAGTGCCACCTGATGCATCGAATAACGATCCGCATTATGGTATTTTTCCACCAGTCTCCTGGAATCCTTTAGTATTGCATCTGTTGTCTGTACTACGGAATCCGGTGGCAACCCGCCATCCTTTTTACTCAGTGACATGCTTCCTCTAGATACATGCATACGAATTCCAAGTTCATCTGCAGCAGCAAACTGAGTCTCGATTATCTCATTTCTGCCTTCCGGAAATACATAATGATGATCGAAACAGGTCGTACAGCCATTTTTCATCAATTCTCCCATTCCTACCAGAGAAGTTGCACGTATTACGTCTTCGTCTATATTTTTCCACAGCTCATAAAGGGTTCGCAGCCAAGGAAAAAGCTCCATTGACTGAACTTGCGGAAGATTACGCGTGAAGATCTGGTATAAATGATGATGGGTATTCACAAGCCCTGGAT
>JBASOB010000333.1:0-5111 GCA_049657865.1 Mobilitalea sp. | reverse complement strand
GTTATACTTCCAGGTGTCGGTAATTTTGGTGATGCAATGAGTAAACTTCGTCATTATCACTTAGTCGACATAATTAAAGAAGTCATTGATAAAAAAACTCCATTTTTAGGAATTTGTTTAGGCATGCAGATTCTTTTTGAACGAAGCGACGAATGTGATGGAATAGAAGGATTGTCTATTTTAAAAGGCAATATACTTAAAATACCGGATTGTGAAGGCTTGAAAATACCACATATGGGTTGGAACTCGCTTTCTGTTAGGCCTGGATCCAAACTTTTTAAAGATATTCCGGAAAACTCTTATGTATATTTCGTTCATTCGTACTACTTAAAAGCCGATGATGAGAATGAGGTGGCAGCAACTACAAATTACAGTACGATAATCGATGCTTCTGTTGAGAAAAGTAATGTTTTTGGTTGCCAGTTTCATCCCGAAAAAAGTGGAGATATTGGACTTAATATATTAAGGAATTTTGCTGCTTTATAACAACTCGGTATAAAATTGATTATATTCGATAGGAGAGATGGCATGTTTACAAAAAGAATAATTCCGTGTCTGGATGTACATAATGGACGAGTTGTAAAAGGAATCAACTTTGTGAATTTAAGAGATGCAGGAGATCCTGTAGAAGTAGGTGCAGCGTATGATAAAGCTGGAGCTGATGAGTTGGTTTTCTTAGATATTACAGCTTCTTCTGATGCTAGGACCATTAAAATTGATATGGTTCGTAGAGTAGCGGAGACAGTATTCATTCCTTTTACCGTTGGAGGTGGAATTCGTACGGTAGAAGATTTTAAAGTTATTTTAAGAGAAGGTGCTGATAAAATTGCGGTGAATACAGCAGCAATTTTGAATCCAAACTTAATCAGCGAAGCCGCTGATAAATTCGGCAGCCAGTGCGTCGTGCTCGCAATTGATGCAAAGCGTAGATCAGATGGTTCCGGTTGGAATATCTATAAGAACGGTGGTCGTGTGGATATGGGCATAGACGCTGTTGAGTGGGCGATGAAGGCCTGCAAACTTGGTGCAGGGGAAATACTGCTGACTAGTATGGACTGCGATGGAACAAAGGACGGATATGATATTGAACTGACGAGAGCTATTTCAGAAAATGTACCTGTTCCGGTAATCGCTTCCGGAGGAGCAGGAACGATGGAACACTTTTATGATGCTTTAACGCTAGGAAAAGCGGATGCTGTCTTAGCGGCTACTTTATTTCACTATAAAGAGATGGAAATAATGGACCTAAAACGTTATTTAAGTGAAAAAGGAGTCAGCGTTCGGTTATAATAAAATTGAATGAAAAGAAGAGTCAGTATTTCGACTAGAATAATATAAGATAGAAAAGAGGATTACTTTGAGTGGAATAGTAAATGATTGGTTAACAGCAATTGGAAGTGAATTCAAGCAGTCTTATTACTCAGAGTTGTATCAATTTGTGAAAAATGAATATAACAGCGATGTAGTATATCCAAATGCAGATGACATTTTTAATGCGTTTCATTTTACCCCGCTTAGTGAAGTTAAAGTCGTTATTCTTGGACAAGATCCTTATCATAATGAAGGTCAGGCGCATGGTCTATGTTTCTCGGTTAAGCCGGAGGTTGATATTCCTCCATCGCTTGTAAACATTTATAAGGAGTTAGAAAGTGATCTTGGCTGTTACCTCCCTAATAACGGTTATTTGGAGAAATGGGCAAAACAAGGTGTACTTTTGCTTAATACTGTATTAACAGTAAGAGCACATCAGGCAAATTCACACAAAGGAATGGGTTGGGAGAGGTTCACGGATTCCGTAATACAGGCAGTGAATGCACAAGACAGACCAATTGTATTTCTGTTATGGGGCAAACCTGCGCAGATGAAATGTAACATGCTTAATAATCCCAAACACCTTATTTTACAGGCTCCACATCCAAGTCCTTTATCTTCCTACCGTGGATTTTTTGGATGTAAGCATTTCAGCAAGACAAATGAATTCTTAGTCCAAAATGGAATCAAGCCAATTGATTGGCAGATAGAGAATAAATAAAATTATCGAAGTATATATGTTAACAGATTTAAATAAAAGATTATGAATTAAGTAAGTAATATATGTCAGTCAAGTTAACAAGGCATATATTAAAACTCAATTCCTGGTCTTTTTTCGCCTCTGTGTACAAATAGTTGGGGTACAACTCGTTTGAGTTGTACCCCAACTATTTGTATACTGAACAAGAAATATTAAATCGGATCATCATAAAATAATTTATTCCTTATAGTTTATCCATGTTCTTTACGGCGGTTGACATCATTAATTTAATACGGTTTAATTGGTTTACTTCACTAGCACCGGGATCGTAATCGACAGCGACAATGTTTGCTTCGGGATGTTGTCTACGGAGCTCTTTTATTACGCCTT
This sequence comes from Mobilitalea sp., assembly GCA_049657865.1. GTDB lineage: Bacteria > Bacillota > Clostridia > Lachnospirales > Lachnospiraceae > Mobilitalea. Next base: position 2,710 of record JBASOB010000333.1, on the reverse strand, counting down.
TTCCTACGATATGGTTTGGCAGACATGCAAATGGTTGGGCACATACGATATTCTTAACACCGGAATGAATTAATTCCAACATTTCACCGGTCAAGAACCAGCCTTCACCTGTTTGATTACCGGTAGAAACGACCGGCTCGGCGTATTCCGCCAACTTTTGAATAGGAACAGGTGCAGTAAAGCGTTTGCTCTTTTTAAGTGCAGATGAGGCCGATCGGCGGACGAATACTAAGGCTTTAATTACTAGGTTGCCAGTTCTTGCCGTTGATTTTTTCTTGCCAAGATATTTTGCTTTGAAGTTATTATTATATGCACTGTACATGAAGAAATCTAATAAATCTGGAACAACTGCTTCCGCACCTTCCGATTCCAATAATTCTACAAGATAATTATTGGCTGAGGGAAGAAATTTTACTAGAATTTCACCAACGACTCCAACTCTCGGTTTTTTAAGATCTTCATGAATAGGAAGAGTGTCGAAATCATGGATAATGCCACGTAAATTCTCGTTGTATTCATGCCAAGAAGCTTTCTCTAAGCTTTTAATACATTTAGCCACCCATTTTCGATGAAGTTCATTGGCGGATCCGGCCACTTTCTCATAAGGCCGTACGCGGTATAAGACTCTCATAAAGATATCACCATATACTAAAGCCTGCATAGCGGAAGCAAGTAATTTCATGCTGATTTTAAAACCAGGATTTTTTTCAAGGCCAACGCTTAAAGATATTACTGGAATTTGTTGCATTCCGGCTTTTTCAAGTGCTCTTCTGATAAATCCAATGTAGTTGGTTGCACGGCAACCGCCACCGGTCTGTGTAATCATGATTGCGACTTTATTTAAATCATATTTGCCAGATAATAATGCATCCATAATTTGTCCAACGACCATAAGGGATGGAAAGCAGGCATCGTTATTTACATATTGAAGACCGATATCGACGGAACTTCGGTTATCGTTGGGAAGTATCTCAATATTATAACCACCATAACGAAGGGCAGGTTCTAGTAATTCAAAATGAATTGGTGACATCTGAGGTGCAAGGATTGTGTAGGTTTCTTTCATTTCTTCAGTAAATACAACGCGCTTAAATGAAGAAGAAGTTAGATGTGGCTGTATATGTTTGGTTTCTCGTTCATTAACTGCTGATAAAAGGGAACGGATACGAATCCTTGCAGCGCCTAAGTTATTCACTTCATCGATTTTAAGTACAGTATATATTTTACCGGATTTGGATAGAATATCATTGACCTGATCCGTCGTTACAGCATCAAGACCACATCCGAATGAGTTTAACTGTATTAATTCCAGATTGGGCTGAGTACGTACGTAAGAAGCAGCTGCATATAATCTGGAATGATACATCCATTGATCGACTACAATAGTCGGGCGATCAATCGTACCTAAATGTGAGATGGAATCTTCGGTTAATACAGCAACGCCGTAGGAATTAATTAATTCCGGTATTCCGTGGTTGATTTCAGGATCAATATGATAAGGACGCCCTGCGAGCACAATGCCTTTCCTTCCTGATGCCCGGAGATAAGCCATAGTTTCTTCACCCTTGTCACTTATATCCTGTCTTGCAGCAGCAAGTTCTTTCCATGCAGAAGTACAAGCCTTCCTTACTTCATCAGCTGAAATCCCTGGTTTTGCTGAAAAAATATCAACCAGACGGGTTTTTAGTATTTCTTCACTTTCAAAAGACATAAAAGGGTTTTCAAATTTAATGGAAGGATCTTTGAGCTCTTCTACATTATTTTTAATGTTTTCCGGATAGGAGGTAACGATAGGACAATTATAATGATTACTGGAACCTTCTATTTCATTTCGCTCATATGGAATGCTTGGATAAAAGATATATTTTACACCTTGTTCCAGAAGCCATTTGATATGTCCATGTGCAAGTTTGGCAGGATAACATTCTGACTCACTTGGGATCGATTCAATTCCAAGTTCATAGATCTTGTGACTTGAGTTTGGAGATAATATTACCTGATAGCCAAGTTCTGTAAAGAAAGTATGCCAGAAAGGATAGTTCTCATACAGATTTAATACTCTTGGAATTCCAACGACACCGCGCTTGGACTGCTCAGGAGTTAAAGACGGATATGAAAAATATCGATCTAGTTTATATTCAAATAAATTTGGAATGTTTTCTACATTTTTAACTTTACCAATACCACGTTCACAGCGGTTTCCAGTAACAAAGTTTCTACCCCCAGTAAACTTATTTACAGTTAAAAGACAGTTATTGGTACAGCGACCGCAACGAGCCATGGAGGCTTCAACTTTTAATTCAATAATCTGTTCAATGTCAAGCATGGAACTTTCTTCACCATCATAATGATCGCGTGCAATCAGGGCAGCACCAAAAGCACCCATGATACCTGCAATATCAGGTCTTACAGCATCACAGCCAGAGATAGTTTCAAAACTTCGAAGAACAGCATCGTTATAGAACGTACCGCCTTGTACGACCATTTTTGTACCAAGATCTTTTGGATTCGTAATTTTAATTACTTTGTATAAGGCATTCTTGATAACGGAATAAGCAAGCCCAGAGGAAATATCAGAGATAGTTGCCCCTTCTTTTTGAGCTTGTTTTACTTTTGAATTCATAAAAACGGTACACCTTGAGCCCAAGTCAATTGGATTTTCAGCAAATAAAGCGACTTTTGCAAAATCTTCAACTTCATAATTAAGGGA
>JBASOB010000332.1:0-1580 GCA_049657865.1 Mobilitalea sp. | reverse complement strand
CTCTTGGTGGGGTTCTGTGCCAGAGGAAGATCCTTGGCAATGGCGAGAGGTGATTGCAGCAGAAGGGCGAATTGCTTATGGAAAGCTGTTTTTAAATCGTGCTGGATTTATATCGAAAGAATGGTATCCGGTCTTTGCATCTTACCGAAGAAATGGATATGATTTTGACAGCCGATATGAAGACGGTCTTGCAAGTCGTAGAGCGAAAAATATTATGGATGTGCTTGAGCTGTATGAAGCGCTTCCTTCCAATGAAATCAGACGTTTTGCTGGATTTGGTAAAGGGGGAGAAAAAGGATTTGAAGGCGTTATGGCTTCCCTTCAGATGCAGACCTATATAACAGTCAAGAATTTTCAAAAGCGAATTAATAAACAGCAGGAGGAGTATGGCTGGTCAATAGCGGTATATACCTTAAGCGAGAAATTATTCGGTGAAGAATATGTTCATTCCGCCTATTCTTTAAGTCAGGAAGAAGCGAAAGCAAAGATTGTAAACCATATCGCGAGCTGTTTTTCAAAGGCAGATATTTTAGCAATAGAAAAAATAATAAAGTAAGCGAAAGAAAGATTGTTTTCAAGCAATATTATTTCGTTAGTAGATGTTGACACAGAACAAAATATTGTGGGTTTGCAATAGATAATAATAGGGTTTAGGAAAGAATAACAGTATGGTTGGATGGATTATGGTCCTCATGCTGTTATTTTTAGTATCAATAGATGGAAAAGGTCGTGTAATATACGCTATATTATGCGTTAAGCTTGATTAATATAGGCTTTATAGGTATAATAGATTATATGAAGATATCTATTTTGTTATGGTAGATTTAGGATTTAAGTTTAATTTATAAAAGGTAAGACGACATGTTACTTTGACTCATTAACATCAACTTGAATTTTCGGAATGGAAAGGGGAATAAAATGAAGAATTTATTTAAAAATCAAGAAAGTAAAAAGACCTCATTTATAAAAAACCTTACTAAAGTAGCGACAGCGTTACTTGTTATACTGGGTATTACTTTTGCAAGTGAGCAACAAGCACAGGCAACTACGGTGACGACAGGAACCCAGGTCGGCGTGGTAGTGGATTATTTGGAAGAGACTGCTGTTGTTACCGCTGGAACAGGCGGAAGCACAAAATTTTATATAAGTACAGATAATGAGAAGTCTTGGGAAATGATTGAGACGTATGGTATTATAGATATTTCCTCTATGCTTGCTAAGAAGGAAGTTATCGTTTGCTTCAAGGGAAATAAGGACACTGCTACGAATAAGGTTACTCTTCAGGCTGAAGACAGTACTTTAAAAGCTACCTATGTTGTAACAAATGGTGTGGGCAGTATTACTTTTAATACAACAGCTCAGCTAGAATATCGCAAAGGTGCCAATGGTAAATGGAAGACCACATCAGGTACGATGAGTACGATGATGTTTGAAATCAAAGGTGCGACTATTTTCTTTAGAACACCAGCTACGACGATTAAGAGAGCAGGAAAAGCAGTTAGCGTGAAAGTTTCTAAAAGACCAACAGCACCATCTATTAAAATTGATGGTGGTAAATTAAATATATCAGGGCTTAAGAG
>JBASOB010000331.1:0-3755 GCA_049657865.1 Mobilitalea sp. | reverse complement strand
AAGCGTCTTTGTCGGCCACATGGATAATCTTGTCGGTTTCCTGCAGCTTGTCTCGTTTGTATATGAATCCATGATCTGAAGTAACGATAAAGTGCAGGGTGTTGGCATTGGTTGAGATACGCTTGATCATGGTAAAGACTTCATCAACGGCTTCGTAGCAGGCAGTAAAGACCTCATTTTCCGTGCTCAGCTTATCCCCACGGGCATCAATCTGGTTGTGATAGACATAGACCACGTCCATCCCTGTAAAGACTTCCCGTAGTTCCATCTTCTTCATCAGTTTCAGATCATCAAATTGGATACATCTGCTATTGGGCGTATAGGAATTGAGTATTACCTCTCTCTGCTTGAGCGAATCGCATGGCATGCCATCAACCAGGACCTTGTTCTCCTGAGTCAACTCCAGGCTCTTATGTGGCAAGAGAGCACCCATTCCAAATCGTGTATAGGAAGGGAGAATGCTCATCATTGACTCCAGCTTTGGTGTGCATTTCTCGTCATCTTCAAGTTTGGCAAATAATGACTGCCCCACTTCATAACGCATCGCATCAGAGATGATTACCACCACGCGATCCTTGCTGGATTGAATGTATTTGCTGTAAAAATTCCGTTGAAGAAGCATGGAAGAGGAAGGGTCTGCTTTTTTGAGACCCACATTCCAGTTATAGACGCTCTTAGCCAAGAACTCATTGGTGTAGATATTCTCCACAAGATCCCGAAGTTTTTCAAAATGGCTGTTCTCGTTCAGCTGATCGTAGTTATAGTAAAACTTCCGATACTGCTGATCGATCTGATAGTCGTTAGTAGTGTATTGCTTGACGATGTCCTTTAGGTCATCCCGGCTTTGATAACTTGCTGCCGCTATGACATAAGAAGCGCTTTCAAGCATGTGATATTCGGACCGATACCGATCTCCAAAATGTCTTTTGCGGCGATCCTTACAGATCTCAGAGAGTGACTTTCCTGATAGCTTAGCTCCAAGATCTTCATTAAGGAGCCGCTCGGTGATCCATTTAATGAAAACATGGTCAATGACCTCAAAAGTGTCGCATTGAATCAATGATTCTGGATTATAGGACTCCAGTGTGGTCTTAACTTGAAGATTTCTAGCCACATAATCAGACAATTCATCATATCGCTCTCGGTATAAGACGTTGTTCATCAGGTTATCAAGAAATGCGATAATGTTGCCGGACTTGTAGGAAACGAAGCTTTTCCATGCAGGGGGTAGCTCGCCCTGAAGATATCTTTGGGTATAGGTTACGAACATGGTCAAGACTAGCTTTTCCAACGTTGGCTTTACATCGGTATAGCCGAACTGTTCTTCACAAAGGCGCCAGAAAGCTTCCAGGAGGCCATACTTTTCAAACTCCTCCAGGAATTTATTCTCTTCAAGGTCTCCATCGGTCAAAACGACACGGACAACCTCATCGAAAAACGCAATTCTCGTCTTGCAAAGAACGCTCATGAGAGCCACTTCGATACTTTCCTTGGTAAAATTCTCAAGTTCGAGATCGTAGAACTTTTGAGTCCGATCCTTCGCGCCGAAGAACTTGATATATTTCTGAATGACCGGCTTATACTTCTGGTCAATCCCAAGATCCACAGTCAGAAGTGACGCTCTATCAGCAAAGAATTGCCTCGAGTAGAGGAGGATGTCTTCTAAATGGTTGTCCCTTACCTGAGGACGCGGAAAGGGTGCGTAGATCAAGTAATTGTTTGTTCTATCAATCCGTTCTAAAAAGTGTTTGGTATAAAACTGATTGTCTTTTTCGAGATGATAAATCTTGGCGTTCGATAACTCCAATGAATCCACATCTTCAACAAATTCAGCCTTGTCATCGTACCAGAAGACAAGCTTTCGAGTGTTTCCAACAAACTCATGATTGAGTTTATCTGTTATCTGCTTTAAATTTAGTTCCGCCATCCCAACTCCTCCTTTCGTCAGATTTTTGCTAGCACATCCAGCTTCTTGCCATCTCGATCGGTCTGAATTTTTTCGTAGTTGACTTTCACGCCGTCATCCAAATCAATTGATGTCCGCGCTAAAGCAAGATGGGCGATTTTCTCATCGTATTCTTTTGTCTCCTGAAGCTGCTTAATTAGCTTTTCTTTACGTTTCGTTGCAGCTGTTACCTCACGGGCATCTCTGCTGTTTTCAATAGTATCCTGCATTCTGGCAATTTCATTTTCATAAATCCGCTGCATCCGATGGAGGTAATCAATACGCAGGTTTCCAATAGTATTCTCGTCGTAACGATGCATATAGATCAATGCTTTAAATCCATTTTGTTTTCCACTATCAAAAAGCCAGTATATTGGCCGCTTCTGATATTGCTGACAGTGGTCTTTATAAAAGTTTTTAAGAAAGTAATTGCGTATAACATCTCTTGAATTATTACCTTTACCTCCAAGTTGTTTAGCGATAAAGTTGAGATTTAGTTCAGTAGTTTCAGATCCAAATAATGTAGTAATAAACTCGACAAAACGCTCAACGATATCATCCTTAAAATATTCCTCGTCACTAATCGGTATTATGTTGTCTGAATCTGGCTTATAATTTATATATTTACTGGCATTCCATCTGCCACCAGCAAAAACTAAACCTTCAAAATCAAGACTATATCGCCCGAATAAACATCCGACAAAGTATGAAATAAAGCTTTTCGTATGTTTAATCTCATCGTAATAATCTATAAACAACCTAATAGAATTGTCATCATCCTCGCTATCAATATCCGTTAGTTGTTTAATTATATTTGAAATTTCTTTTTCATTTCTTATTACAGATTTTATTGTAGTGTTTATTATTTCTCTCGAATTGTTGCAGTGTTTTAGAAAATCTTCCGTATCAAGCTTAAAAAAAGACTTGAAATAAGGTGAAATTTCAATATTATATGAAGCAGTCTCCAGTAAATCTATAATTTGAGATACTAACATAACAATTTTTTTGTCGGACAATTCAATATATGGCAATTTTTTTATGTAAATTGGTGAAAAATGCTGCCCGTTTACAATATTTGAGAGCATGTCCTCGTATAAATAGGTGTTAAAAAACGCTAAGAGCAAATACTGATTTTCTCTGGATGTTGTTTGAATTAGGTTTACTCCGCTTTCAAACGCAACATGCTTATCTTTGATCCTTGCAGAGATAGCCTGCGATCCAAATCTTGCATCTGGCCAAACTATACCTGCCAATTCCTGCGATTCAAAATTGGAAATATTGGGTAGTATATCTATTTTTACTATTTCATCAATGATTTCGAACCATCTTGCCTTTGAACCACTACGAGTACACAACTGCCATTTATAATTTTTATCACAATTAGGGTTTATAAACACATTTTCAACGGAGACCTCAAACCATTTTCTTAAATACTGATCATTATTCGGTAATGAAGGGCCTCTCTTAACCTCAAAAGAATCACTAATTAGTTTATTGGTTCTGTAAGTATTAAGACCATCCAAATTTAGTTTATAAGCTAAAATAAAATCTGGTATTTCGGCATAATCTTTCTGCATTAAGAAGTTATAGAATTTAGCATTCTTATTAATATATGCTGTTTCTTTGCTATTAGAGGTTGAATATTCCTTTAGATTAATAACGTATGGTATTCGTAGCTCATTCTTTTGCTTACGAATAATAAATGAACAACTTTGCACAACTTCTCCACTAATTTCCTCAAAAGTACCCGAACCAAGATGTAACAAGTTTATGATCTCAGTTTGTGAAAGTATCAGCCTCCTAAGTTCTA
>JBASOB010000330.1:0-2435 GCA_049657865.1 Mobilitalea sp. | reverse complement strand
CTGCTAGCCCCTTCATATAATTATCGAATCCTCCTGCATAGCCGGTATCAATGGCAAGCCATCCTTTCGGGGTAAGTACCAGATAATTGTTCACAACTCTGTTTCCGATGTTTATAATTTTCAGAGATACCATCTCCTTCCTATGATTTACCGAAACTAATCTTAATACTTATCAATTTTATTAAAACTATTATTTCCTTCTACCAATCAATATCCCCGTACTCTCTTCGCTAAAATCATTTACAAAGACAGGTCCTTGCGATTATTTCAGATAAATTCTTGTAAACTGACATTCTTCCAGTTTGCTTTCGGATTCATCATACCAAGTATCCGTTCCATAGGAATTACTATCAATCCAAACAATTGCATTGTCATAATAGATTGGTTGAGTATAGAAGGAGAAGAAAAATTGATATTCTTTTTTCTTTAAAACATTTCCGGAAGAATCAATAATTATCAAGCCGGTAGCCTTTTCCTCCTTGTGAACGATCCGATATACTAATGCAAATTCATTCTCAGATATCTTCACCATACGAAGATTATTTGCACTATATCCACTGCCATTTTGATAATTTGTCAACCATCTAAGCTCCGATCTCGTACCATCTTTTGAAAGTAGCGATACATATACATTCATAGCATCATAGGACGTTAACGCCTCCGCTGCAATAGTGTCATGCGGTATTGAAACTCCTGCAACAATATTGTTATTACTACCAAGTTCAAATCCATTTACCTTTGTCCCGGTATAGTTATCTCCTGTCTCTCCAACGATATTAAGCAGATTTAATTCTTGAGTATTCGGTCTGGAACTATAATCATCTCCCCAACCGAAAGCTGAAAAATTGTAATGAGTCTGCGCAACGACGGACCTTGGGTAAGCATCTCCGTGATCCACATAGATTAAGTTATTACCATCCATTTTTACAAACTGGTTAAAGGAATGACTTACATGATTATAGGGAAACAATTCTCCAACATAACTCTGTTGCATTGTCGTGGAATCAATCACAAAGGTAATATTCGATTGATGATTTCTTCCATCAGAGGAAGTATAACGTTCACGATCAGTATGTACAATCAGCGTAGTTCCACTCATTGTCATTCTAGCATCTCCAACATCATACGGAATACGAGTACTGCATTCTGTTCCGCTTATATTACATCGCCCTATTTCATTAAAGTCGGCATCAAGTTTCAGTATGGAGTAAACAATTTTTGAATTATCCTGATTCTCATTTGTTTGTCCAACCGCTATATAATAATTTCCATCTTCACCCTGATACATTCCGCCCCATTCAGTATATGGTATCCCTATAGTTTTAGAGCTAATATAGTGCAAATCCTGATCATAGAGATATAACTGTATACTTTGGTTATTATCAGTTGATTTATGATTAAAAATCCCTATCTGATTATTTGCAAGAGAAAAGATAAACGTATTGTCTGCATTTGCCCAATTACTCCAGTCCCCATAGTTCCCTGTACCTACTTTATCAAACAAATTATCTGCATACATAGTATCGAATCGTAATTCCTCTTTTTCTCCAGTAACTGAAAGCTTACAAGATACTGATTTACCGTTTTGAGCGGTTACGGTAATACTAGTATCTCCTGTGGCAACTGCGGTTACTTGCCCTCTATTATCTATGGTTGCGATGTTAGTATTCGCAATTGAATATTTAAATTCCGGTACAATTTCATACCAATAATCATCAGCATTATCCATCTTACCATTGATTAACAGATGTCCTCCAACAAATGTCGTTAAAGCAGTAACCTTGTTGTTGTCAGCCTCCATATGAAAAGCCCCAAGAGCTGCTTTTACCTCAATTTTAAGCTTATATTTTTTCTTAGTTTGTTTCTGATATGCTATAATTGTGGCTTTTCCTGTACCTACAGCTTTAAACTTATTTTTTGAAACCTGCTCCACAGCAGGGTACCAGGATTCCTCATTCGAGACACTCCAAGTGAAATTCTTATAAGTAGCATTCTTCGGTGTTATCTGCACATTGACTTTGAAGGTATCCCCTTCCTCAATATATTGGTTCTTGATTGTTAGCGCTGCTTTTTTGATATTAATAACATTTTTAGCAGCTTTACATTCTGTTGTTACATTAAATGACATAACGAATGCCAGAATCAATATAACCATCTTAAGTAATTTTTTCAGTTTCCTCTGTTTATCCATCTTATTTATCCCCTTCCACCCTGATACTACTCTGTATACTCGCCATATTCACAGCCTGTTGATTTAAATTCAATATGATCGATCAATACTTTTTCTTGTCCCTTTTTATGATATAGTTTTATTTCTCCGTATCCGGTTCCACCATTCCAAAGTCTGTTATGACGCTTCTTTCCGTTAGGAGCTTCATAATTAACTAACAGCATCTCCTCTTTCGGGCACTTCAAGGTCAAATCCAGTATAGATT
>JBASOB010000329.1:0-4352 GCA_049657865.1 Mobilitalea sp. | reverse complement strand
TATTTACTGGACTTTCTGCTATTAGAGGTACCTTTACCGTTTGTCCATCCATCGGAGTCAATTTCATTTCCTTAAATTTATCAACATCTCTTCCCGATCTCACGCCACAGTAATCTGCTTTTTTTACCAATTCCTCTGTCACTAAGTTTATTACAAATTCCTTGCTATTTTTAATGAGATCATAGGAATAACGCTCTTTTCTTATTGAAATAGATACCATTGCCGGACTGCTGCATACAGTTCCTGCCCAAGCAATCGTAATAATATTCGGTTTTGAATTATCGTCTTTACAACTGACCATTACTGCAGGTATCGGGTATAACATATTTCCTGGTTTCCAAAATTCCTTTTCTATCATAACAATCTCCATTCTGATAAAATATATAATATAAGTAACAACCCCAAATCAGGATATCATACAAAATAATCTCTTAAATATATAGGAAAGAAGTTTAAGAGAAATTTGTATTGTTTTTATTGAATTCCGTATAAAATCTTGCACGATTCCCGCAAGCCTACTTATAAATAAAAGTAAACCTAAATTACAACCCTTATTTTATCTATAAATGAAGATACTGTCAATCCTATCAAAATTCTAAAAGTACTTTAACCTTTATACTGCTTTTCAGCATCTCCGTACCTGGAAGAACAAGGAATTAGCACCCCTGTGCGAATTTCGTAGTTCTTCCGCGTGAAGATGTTCTTTCTTTACAGCGTGAAGAAAGAGCATCTTCACACTGTATACTCTATATTTCTTATATTGATTTTGTTATAATACCACTAAGCATTGAATTATCGTATTATGAAATCAATTGATAAGATACGGTATTTCATATTGCAGATAGTATTAAATCAAATGAGGGAGCAGATTGTGAAGAAAAAAGCATCTTCATACACATATTTGTGCCTGCAGCCCGGAGTTTGAAGACTTAGAGAAAGATGAGGTTAATAATATGATGTTTATACATGAAACAAATCGAATTTACCTGCTAGATGAAAGCGACAAAGTAATTGCTGAAGTAACATTTCCTAATATAAACAGCGATTTGGTCAATATCAACCATACCTATGTTGACGGGTCCCTTCGAGGACAAGGTATCGCCGGCATGTTAATGGAGGAAGCCGTTACTCAGATCAGAGAAAATAATCAAAAAGCAAAATTATCCTGCAGTTATGCCATTAAATGGTTTTTTGAACATCAGGAATGTGAAGACATTCTTGCGAAATAAATTTACAAAAATAATTATAGAATAACATATTGCTATTAATTTGAAAGCTTCTTGTATATTCGTGTGCGCAGAATATCATATTAAGTTTGAGAATATATTGCTATTCATTTGAAAGTTTCTTTTATTACTGTGCGATACGCTGCAATAATTCTGTAATCATATGCACATGCTTTGGTATCGCATTATGTTACTCTGATGCAATTAACGAACCCCTTGTATAGAACGCCTTCAATTTCTCAGGTTCTATACAAGGGGTTCATTTTGATTTTAATTGAAGATAAGATTTATTCCACGCTCTTGAGTGACTCTACCATATTTATTTTCCGTAATTTAAAGAACATTACAAAGTTAACGATTGCAGAGAACAGGATCGTAAGCAGTATGCTGTAGAGAAAACTGCTAGGATTAATATTTCGCCCAAACATCATCATATCAACCTCAACCGTTATAATTACATAATGATGAAGTATGATGCCCATTACTACCCCAAAGGCAGCTCCAATCAAAGTCAATATAATATTTTCTCGGTAAACATAAGCCGCCATCTCATTGTCATAAAATCCAAGTACTTTAATGGTTGCAAGTTCTCGTTTACGCTCATTGATATTAATATTATTTAGATTATAGAGTACGATAAAAGCAAGTGCTCCGGCAGAAATGATTAATACCCAGACTACGATATTGAGTCCAACTAACACATTCGCTAACAAGTCCTGATAATAACTGGTGTAGAAGATACCTTCCGCTGCCGGTATTTCCAGTAGATCATTGCCGACCTCAAGTTCGGATTGCTTATCCACACCCGGCATCAATAATAGGTATTGATTGTAATCTGCTTCCATATCAAATGTCTTCTGATACAACTCAGGTGACATATATAAATAGTGTGTCATATAATTTTCTGTAATTGCAGATACTTCCACTTCAACCTGTTTGTCTTCTGCAGAAATTGTGATTTTGTCTCCAGGTTTAAGATCCAGCTGTGACGCAATCTGCTCTGTTAATATTACGCCATCATTATTTAACAGATATTCGTCATGTCCCACTCTTTTCCGGCATATGACAAAATCACTAAATTGATCTGCATCTTCCGGAACAAACATGGATACGCTTTTTGCCTGCCCATCCGTGATAATATCAACTGTAGTATTTTGAATTTTAAGCGAAGATCCTATTCTAGAATCCGTATCAATTTTTTCCTTCAAATCCTTTTTCTGATTATCGGTTGCTTTTGAATCGATAGAAACAGAGGCATCGTAAATCATAATTTCATCAAATTGCCTCGTATATACTACATAAATGGAGTCTCTGATTCCAAAACCGACTAAAAGTAAGGCCATACAGCCTCCAATACCAAAGGTAGTCATGAAAAATCTCTTTTTATAACGAAGAAGATTCCGAATGGTTGCTTTCCACGTAAAATTAAATCGGTTCCAAATGATTGGAACACGTTCTAAAAATACTCGTTTTCCATTTTTAGGGGCTATTGGTCTCATTAATTCAGCTGGTTTTGACAACATTTCTTTATAACAAGCAAAAGCCGTTGCTATCTCAACACAGAATACAGCAAGTATTGTTGCATAAGAGGCATAGTATGCGTTAAAAGGAGTCAGGACTTCAGGTATATTGGGATACATCATCTTATATGCCGTGATTATTACTGTCGGGAGAACTTTAAGTCCAATCATCGAGCCAAAGATACTTCCTCCCAAGGAGGCAAGTAATGCATATAAAATATATTTCGTGGCAATTGATTTTTTAGAATATCCAAGTGCTTTTAGCGTACCTATCTCAATACGTTCTTCTTCTACCATTCTTGTCATAGTGGTTAAACTGATTAATGCGGCTACCAAAAAGAAAATAGCTGGGAATACTTTACCAATTGCTCCGATACGATCCGCATTCTGTTCAAATTCAGCATATGCTTCAATAGAAGAACGATCCAGCACATACCAGGTAGGAAGTTCAAGTTTGGCCAAATCTGCTTCGGCATCTGTTATCTCAACTTCTGCCTTCGTAAATTCTTCCTCTGCGTCCGCTTTCGCTACTTCCAGTTTATTTTGTGCGGCAAGAATATCTTCAGCACTCATATATGGTTTATTCGTTTCAAGATCAGTTTCGCTTTTCTTAAATTCAGAAGCTGCTTTTTCTCTCGCTTCTGTTAAATCTGTTTTTGCAGTTTGTATCTCATCATTTGCCGGGATATAAATATCATCATATCTCGTTTGTTCTCTGTCTGAAGCAATATTTTCAATTTTTTCTAACACATTTTCAACTAAGTTATTGTACTCATCGGTATAACTAGTAGCTTCTAGCGCATTGTCCACAGTAACATAAACCTGAGTGTATGCTTCCAGGTTAAAAGCTTCCGGTGAAACCACTAAAAAGCTGTTAACTTTACCGGTTCCAATATCCGAACTTCCTCTTTGAAAAGACAGATAATAGGAACTACTGCCGATACCAACAATAGTAAACTCGTCATTTGACATAGTATCTTCTAATTTATCCTCTGATCCGGAAGTGAGCTTGATACTGTCTCCTAGCTGATATCCTGTACTGGTGATAAAGTATTCGTCTACAAGTACTTCATGATCTGTTTCCGGTCTTCTGCCTTCTGAGATATCAATTTTATTAATATTTTCAGTTTCTGATAAAACTTCTACTACTAACGCATTATCACCAGCCTTACATACTACCTGAGTAGAATATGTAGGTTCAACTTCTTTTACGCCTTCAATATCAGCAATTGCTGTCACGTCATCTTCTGTCAGGCCCAAAGTACTAAGAATACGAATATCCATAAGATTACTAGCATCAAAATAATTATCTGCTGTAATTCTCATGTCCGGATTGGTAGCGCGGATTCCTGCAAAAAAAGCCACTCCCAATGCAACAATCATGAAAATGGACAGAAATCGATTTAGAGTCGTTTTTATTTCCATAAAAAAATCTTTCCATAAAGCTTTTCTTCTGTTCATTTTAGTATCCTACCATTCTATATTATCTACTGAAATTGGATTTTCATTTACTGTAACCGCGGATACCTTACCATTTTTAATCTTAATAACACGATCAGCCATTGGCGTCAATGCAGTATTGTGGGTAATTACTACAACTGTCATA